>JAOUAE010000120.1 GCA_029861085.1 Candidatus Nitrosopumilus sp.
AACAAGATGATCCTGATTTGTTTACTAGAATTGTGGATACTGATGATAAAGGAGTCTATGTATCTGGTGCTAAAGCACATCAGACTGGTTGTATTAACTCACATTGGATACTTTTGATGCCAACTATCAGATTAACTGAAAGTGATAAAGATTGGGCAATTGTTGGTGCAGTTCCTGCAGATGTAAAAGGAATGACTTACATCTATGGTAGACAATCTTGTGATACCAGAAGCATGGAAGAAGGTGACATCGATGATGGCAATGCAAAATTTGGAGGACAAGAAGCTTTGATGATTTTAGATAGAGTGTTTATTCCATGGGATAAAATTTTCATGAATGGGGAATATGAATTTGCATCTATGCTTGTAGAGCGATTTACTTGTTATCATAGACGCAGTTATGTGTGCAAAACAGGACTTGGTGATGTACTAATTGGAGCTGCTGCAACAATTGCAGATTATAATGGCGTTCCAAAAGTATCTCATATCAAAGATAAAATTATTGAAATGACTCATCTTAATGAAACAATTTTTGCTGCAGGAATTGCATCATCTCACCAAGGCCAAAAGATGAAATCAGGTGTATATCTTAATGATGATATGCTGGCACAAGTTTGTAAACACAATGTTACACGATTCCCATATGAGATTAGTAGACTTGCCCAAGATATTGCAGGCGGACTAGTAGTAACACTTCCATCTGAGAAAGATTTTAGACATCCAGAAGCTGGACCACTATTGAAAAAATACCTTGTAGGAAGAAAAGGAGTTGATGTTGAAAACAGAATGAGAATTTTAAGATTAATTGAAAATATGACACTTGGTAGAAACGCAGTTGGCTATCTTACAGAATCTATGCATGGTGCAGGCTCACCACAGGCACAAAGAATCCAAATTCAAAGACAGATGCAAATGGGTTACAAAATGAATTTGGCAAAGAATTTAGCTGGCGTTACAAATGATGTTGTGGAACCAAAAGAACACTCTGAATACTTTAAGCGGGTTTTCAAAACTAAAGACTCTGTCCTTTGATTCTAAATTCTAATCTTTTCCCCATTGATGAAAAATCATTTCTCATAAAATAACACAATTGATAATTTTCTTTATACTATTCTATTTTATTCACTATCAAACCTGCAGTATCACAAAATGGAATTTATGCATACGCAGAATCAACTAAAAATAATATTGAAAAATAACTAAATATTTCAATTAGGAGTTTAATTTTTGATACTTAAGTAACACTACTCCTGAGACTAATGATCAATGAGTATCCTTTTTTAGTAAATTTGACATAATTACATTACCAAGCAAACAGGACGATCTATTGCTCTTGTCATAAGGCATATGTGAACTTGTTTGCCTAGATTTCAGTATATTTTATTCACTTTTTGTCTTTCTTGGATTCTTTTCCATCTGCCTTTTCTTCAACAGATTTCTCTATGTCTTCTAATTTTTCTTCTTTTTTTGCATCTTCTACTTCTTCCCCATCTGTTTTTTCAACATGCTCTGAATATTCAGAATCTTTTGAAATCTTATCAATATCTGATAATTCTTCAATTGTATCTGGATTTTTTGAATTTAGTGGATCTGCAAATGACAGTTCTTTTTCATTTTTCTTTTTTACAAATTCTTTTACTATCATAATTCCAACAACAATTGCAATTATAACATAATTAATTGGCGGTTTTAGTAATTGCGTGATATATCCTACTTGTGGGAGTGTATATGCTACTTTCCCTATGTATTCTTCTTCTGTAATTGGAAAATCTGTTCCTGGGATTGATCCTGGATTCGCATCTCCTTGTGTTCTGATTGTTTTAGGGTCATCATCAATAATTGATACAACTCTGTGTACGATTACTCTGTTATGGTCTGATGGTCTATCAAATACAATGATGTCTCCTATCTCAATATCTTCAAATGGAGTATACCAACTAAACCTAATGCAATCTTTAATATCTAAAATTCCCCATAAATCAAAACAATCTCCTTGAACTACTAAGACATCATAAATCTCTAATACTGGAATCATACTTCCACTTGCAACAACGTAAAATGGATTTCCTGTTCCAAATGCTACTTGAAGACTAAATGCAATTACTAAAACACCAATACCAACAATTATGATATCTTTAATTACTTTTTTAGGAATTGATCTTCTTGCCAATTATGTTATTGCCCATTGGTACCATTGATTAAATTTACTAACTATCAGATCTTATTTCCACATTCTTCGCAGAATTTGGAATCTTCTTTGTTTCCAAATCCGCAGTTAGGGCATTTTCCTGGTTGATCTACCTTTTCTGTATTTCCTAAAAGAACCACTTGACCAATCTTTTTTATACTATTCCATGAAATACTGCCTTCTGTACCATCCTCTTTGGTAATAACTAGAACCATGGATTGTGTAGAATCAATACCGACTTGTTTTGCAGTTCCAACCTTATTTGCATTCTCATCAAAAACCATTTTTCCTTCAATTGAAGTAATTGATGTTACTGGACCTGGCTGTGTAACTGCCTCTTGTGGAGTTTGTTCTGCAACTTGTTGTGGCGCAGTATTTTCTTGTGGTATACTTTGTACTTGAGTTTCCAATGGTTTTGCTTCTCCAACCTCACCGGCTTCATCTTGTTTTTTGAAATCTCTGTATTCTGCAATTGAAGCATTACATGAATTACAAATGTATTGACCTTTTTCAGCAAGTATTAAATTCTCTGCAACTTCTTCATTTGGATTTTCAAATTCTATTTTTGGAGAACCCTCAAATTCTTTTTCACAAGTATTGCA
Organism: Candidatus Nitrosopumilus sp.; assembly: GCA_029861085.1. The sequence goes on from JAOUAE010000120.1 coordinate 2,790, forward strand.
AAAATGTTTAGTGATTAATTTAGCATCCAATCTTCCTATAGGTGCCAAAAACAAATCCGGACCACCTAGATTTCCTTTCACCTGCTGTTCATCAGTGACACTGGCCATAATGTAGCCTCCAGATCCTCTTAATTTTTTAAGTCTAAGCTCTGAACTCATATCTGAGATTTATCAAAACGTCATTTAAGTATATATCAAAATTAATTTCTCAACAAAAAATAAGGTGTTAATTCTGGTGAACGTTTTTAGGGATGTCCAATAAACCAGTGTTACAATGACTGTTACACAAATTTCAGATACAAAATCATGGGAAGTTGATGTGATAAACTCTGACATTCCTGTATTTGTAGACTTTTGGGCAGAATGGTGTGGTCCATGTAGAATGGTAGGTCCAGTAGTTGAAGAACTGGCTGCTGACTATGATGGCAAAGTAAAATTTGTTAAGGTTAATGTTGATGAGGCCAATGAATTGGCTTCTAAATACAATGTCTTTAGCATTCCAACCTTAATCCTTCTAAACAAAGGTGAGATAGTTAGCCAGCAAGTAGGTGCAGCTTCTAAAGAATCATATCAAGGCATGATTGATAGAGCACTCGCATAAATTTCAAACACGTTTTCTCTCTTTTTTGATCCTAAAGTAATTAATATTCCAAAAATTGAGTGAAATTATGTCATTTGGCGAAGTCGACACATTGAATATGCTCTTTGACAAACTTCAGACTTTGTTTGATGAATCTCAGGGATACTATGAATCATTTCTAGATACTAACAATATGTACAAGAAAGGTCAACTCAGTGATAAAGAATTTTTCCAAAAATTAGGTGATTATACAGTAGCATACTCTGCATTAGAATTTCTAGCTATCAAAGTAATATTTGAATTAAAAAAATCTGTAGGCAATAATTCTGGCAATACACAATCTCCTGGCTTGATGCCAGGAATGGGTCAGCCTGGTATGATGGCAGGTGGAATGGGTCAACCACCAAGAGCCGGAACTGCAGAAAATCCAGTAGGCGGAGGTCCACCTGGAATTGTATCTGCACAAGAAGCCTTTGGAGATGTTGGAACTTTACCATCACCTGATCCATCTTTAATACCTAGACAAACTGCGCCAACGCAGGGTGGAAATGGATGTTCTTCCTGTGGTGCCACTCTTAAAGTAAATGCAAAGTTTTGTACAAAATGTGGCGCTAAAGCCTAAAATTAGTAATTAAAAAATTATTTTTTTGTTATTGTGTTGTTCCGCATTCTGGACAGAACTTTGCTGTAGCTGAAAGACTTGTTCCGCATTCAGAACAAAAGTTTCCCTCTGATTTTTGTTCATTGTAAGCATTTCCAAGAAATGCTGAGCTTTTTACCGCACCTGATGGTACGTATGTTTCATCATCAATTAAAACAGGTTCAAAGTCTTGTTCTACCAAATACGTCATCATTCTTGGAACTGCCTTGCCTTCATTTTTTGGATCTGGAACTGAATCTCCCAACCAAAATGCAAATCTCATTAAAGTTAATTCTGGTGTTGAGAATGCTAAAGTATGCTTTGACATATAGTCTTGTGCAGCTTTTTTACCATCAAAACCTTCCATAACAATGGTATTTTTCATTTATGTATAATAGTTTCTGGAAAAGTGGACCGGGAGGGAATCGAACCCTCGACATCCTCGTTGCGAACGAGGCATTATACCCCTAAACCACCGGCCCTTGGATTACCTCTTAGAG
>JAOUAE010000121.1 GCA_029861085.1 Candidatus Nitrosopumilus sp.
GGAACCATTGCTAATTCCAGCTCCGTTTGTAGATGAGGCAAAAGATCCGCAAAGCTATATTGACAGGTACAACAACGAGGCAACCTACAAGAAATGGTTTGATGCGAACTTTGAAGAGTATGATTCAATTTACCAGGCAGTCGGACTGGAGGAACCTAAAGTATTAGCATCATTTGTTGATCCAAATTTAGATCCTCAATATTATGTTGACAGGTACAATAAAGAAACCACATACAAAAAGTGGTTTGATGAAACATATCCTGACATTACAATTTATGAGGCAGTTGGACTAGAAGAAGAAGAAATTATTGAACAAGAGTTTGGAGAATGTGGAGAAGGAACAGATCTTGTTGATGGGATGTGTGTAATTATGGATAATGCTAACGGAGGAGGTTGTTTAATTGCAACTGCAACATATGGCTCTGAGATGGCGCCACAAGTCCAATTCCTTAGAGAAATTCGTGATAATCAATTGATGAGCACTAATTCAGGTTCATCGTTTATGACAGGATTTAACCAATTGTATTACTTGTTTTCACCAACAATCGCAGATATGGAAAGAGAAAACCCAGTATTCAAAGAAGCAGTAAAAATTGGAATAACACCATTGTTGTCATCACTATCAATAATGTCATATGCTGAATCTGAATCAGAGATTCTAGGATACGGTATAGGGGTATTATTATTAAATCTTGGAATGTATGTGGCTGCACCGGCAATGTTAATCCATAAAGCCAGAAAATATGTCCGAATCTAAATTTTCAACAAATTAAATTTATCATCTAATTCTATAGGTCAGAGTCATTGATCTAAAGATACGTATAATTTGATCCAATTTCTTAATAAGATTGTATTTTATTTTTTAAAAGTAACATGATTAGTAAGTCTCTATTTTGTTTTTTATTTGGAACGATGATTTTAAGTCTATTTGGTTTTTCTCAGTTTTCATTTGCTGATTTATCATTTTCAGACGAATTCGGGGATCAGGGAACAAGTGATGATGAGTTTGACAAGCCAACTGACTTGGCAATTAGCAATGATGGCAAAAAACTCTATGTCGTAGACAGTGGGAATAATAGAATCAAAATATATGATTTGACAGGCGGTAGCAACTGTCCAAGTGGAACTGATGAGATTATCAATGATGAAGTGTGTTTTGATGATGACTTTGGTTCATCAGGATCTGGTGACGGAAGATTTGATATTCCAACTGGTTTGACAATAGACAGTGGTAGTGGAGATATCTATGTAGTGGACTCAGATAACAACCGTGTACAAAGATTCCAATCTGATGGAGATTTTGATAATCTAGAGTTTGGTTCATCCAGAAGCGGTGATGATGAATATTTAGATACGCCCAGTGGAATTGCAGTACACAGATCATCTGACTTTATCTATGTGACAGATAATGCAAGGGAATCTATTTCCGTTTTTGATGATGATGGTGATTTTCAATTTAGGTTTGATGATGATGGTTCAAACAATAGATTTGACAAACCAACTAGCATGGTAATTGACGATGGTGATGATATTCTGTATGTTGCCGATACAGGAGATAACAGAATTCGAATGTTTGAGTTGACAGACGGTAGCAACTGTCCAAGTGGAACTGAAGAAGTAGTTGATAGGCAAGTGTGTTTTATAGATGACTTTGGTTCTTCAGGATCTGGTGATGGTGAGTTTAATGAACCATCAGGTTTGGCATTTGATGAAGATGAAAATATGTTGTATGTCGCTGATACTGAAAATAATAGAATACAAGTCTTTGAGATAATTGCAGGCAATACATGTCCAAGTGGAACTGATGAGGTTATTGATGGAGTATGTTTTGTAGAAGAATTTGGTTCTTCAGGATCTGGTGATGGAAAGTTCAATGCTCCATCAGGCTTGGCACTTGATGAAGACAATGGTTTGTTGTATGTCGCTGATACTGACAATAATAGAATACAGATGCTGTCAAGTACAGGTAGTTCTTCAGATAATATTTCATTTTCTGACAAGTTTGGTTCTGTAGGAGATGATAATGATGAGTTTGACAAGCCAACTGACTTGGCAATAAACAACAGTGATCAGCTTTACGTGGTAGACAGTGGGAATAATAGAATCAAAATATATGATTTGACAGGCGGTAGCAACTGTCCAAGTGGAACTGATGAGATTATCAATGATGAAGTGTGTTTTGATGATGACTTTGGTTCATCAGGATCTGGTGACGGAAGATTTGATATTCCAACTGGTTTGACAATAGACAGTGGTAGTGGAGATATCTATGTAGTGGACTCAGATAACAACCGTGTACAAAGATTCCAATCTGATGGAGATTTTGATAATCTAGAGTTTGGTTCATCCAGAAGCGGTGATGATGAATATTTAGATACGCCCAGTGGAATTGCAGTACACAGATCATCTGACTTTATCTATGTGACAGATAATGCAAGGGAATCTATTTCCGTTTTTGATGATGATGGTGATTTTCAATTTAGGTTTGATGATGATGGTTCAAACAATAGATTTGACAAACCAACTAGCATGGTAATTGACGATGGTGATGATATTCTGTATGTTGCCGATACAGGAGATAACAGAATTCGAATGTTTGAGTTGACAGACGGTAGCAACTGTCCAAGTGGAACTGAAGAAGTAGTTGATAGGCAAGTGTGTTTTATAGATGACTTTGGTTCTTCAGGATCTGGTGATGGTGAGTTTAATGAACCATCAGGTTTGGCATTTGATGAAGATGAAAATATGTTGTATGTCGCTGATACTGAAAATAATAGAATACAAGTCTTTGAGATAATTGCAGGCAATACATGTCCAAGTGGAACTGATGAGGTTATTGATGGAGTATGTTTTGTAGAAGAATTTGGTTCTTCAGGATCTGGTGATGGAAAGTTCAATGCTCCATCAGGCTTGGCACTTGATGAAGACAATGGTTTGTTGTATGTCGCTGATACTGACAATAATAGAATACAGATGCTTACGGTACCCACAGATGGTAGTAGCAGCAGTAGTAGTAGCAGCAGCAGTAGTAGTAGCAGTAGTTCATCAAATGGTGTCCCAGATTCTCCAAAAGGCCTTTCAGCATCTACAGCATCACCTTCTTCAATAGTAATCACATGGGATACACCAGATCCAGATGATAATGATCCCAAAATTACAGGATATAAAATAGAAGCAAAAGAGGGTAGCGGATCATATGAAACAATTATTACAGATACAAAGAGTACGGCCACATCATTTCTCCATACAGGATTAGATGATGGTGAAACTTATCGATATAGAGCATATGCAATAAATTCTGAAGGAACAAGCAGTGTTTCATCAACAGCATCTGCAAAACCAGGCCCTACAAAAACACCTGCCGGACTTACAGCAGTACCGATTTCAAAAAACCAAGTTTTATTGTCTTGGCTTCCACCATCGGAAACTTTCAATCAGTCAGTAACAGGATACATAATTGAACGTGAGATCATTTCAGATGTTCTTTATGATGACATAAGCAGGATTAGCGGTAGTACCACTACATATACTGTAAGTGGATTGGAAACAGGAAAAACATACAGCTTTGTCGTATCCGCAGAATTTTCTGTTGGTAATACCCCTAGATCAGATGCCGTATCAGCCACTCCAGAATTAGATTCCAAACCAGCAGCATCATCATCATCATCATCTAGTTCCGTTAGTGCACCAACAACACCTAGAAGTTTAAAGGTCAATGAATCACCATCACAAATTCAGCTTTCTTGGACTGAACCATCATCTGATGGAAATTCAAAAATTACAGGTTACAAGATAGAAGTAAAGAAAGACTCTGGCTCATATTCAGTATTAAAATCAAATACCAACACATCTGCCACATCATATGTTGATTCTAATGTACAAATGGGTTCAACGTACACCTATAGGGTATATGCAATAAATTCAGTAGGTACAGGCAGCCCATCTGTAGTTTCTGCAACACCACAAGATACAACATTTCAACTAAGTCCTTTGGGTAAATTTACCATAGATGAAAAAAAGATACTATCATTTACCGTGAAAATAACTGACAGTTCATTAACCAATGTAGCATTTAGTCTAGAAAAAAGCCCTCCTGCAGGAGCTAAAATCAATTCAAATACAGGACTATTCACATGGACTCCTACTGATTCACAGGGAGCAAAATCATATGTATTTGACATCGTAGCAAAAAAAGATTCTATGGTTGACAGACAATCTGTCACAATCACTGTAAATGACGTAAAAACATCAGAACCAATCAAGGAACCTGAACCAACAAAGACTACAGAACCAAAAGATTTAGGAATTGCATCCTTTGTGGACAAGACAAAAGATCCGCAAAGCTACGTTGACAGGTACAACAACGAGGCAACCTACAAGAAATGGTTTGATGAGAACTTTGCAGAGTATGATTCGATTTACCAGGCAGTGGGACTGGAGGAACCATTGCT
>JAOUAE010000122.1 GCA_029861085.1 Candidatus Nitrosopumilus sp.
ACTTACACCATTTCTTGCATTAACGTGGTTGGCGGATCCTTCACGTATTCTTCCTGTGGTTAAGGCATTCATGGCAACTGATATCTTTAGGGTCATGGCATTTCCTGGATTTGGATTTGCAGCATTAATAGCAGCTGGTACAATCTTTGTTGAAAGAAAGATGTTGGCAAAATTACAACTAAGAGTTGGTCCTTTCTATTGTGGAAAGGTTGAAGGTATTTTACAGTTAATGGGTGATGGATTAAAATTAATCTCAAAAGAAATTATTATTCCAGCAAAAGCTGATAAACCAATTTTCTGGGCAGCACCCGTACTTTTCGTTGCAACAGCAGCAGCATTTGTTGCATTCATTCCTGTTGCTCCAGGTTGGGTTGTTGCAGATGTGGAATTGGGGTTGTTAGGAGTATTTGCAGTAATTGGTTTCTTCCCAATTGTCACTATTTTGTCTGCATGGTCTGCAAACAGTAAATTCCCATTCATTGGAGGCATCAGGGCTTTATTCCAAATGGTTTCATTTGAAATTCCACTAATTTTATCTCTACTTGGAGTTGTAATGCTAACTGGCTCTCTTAATTTGTCTGAAATTGCTGCCAGTCAATCTAGTTTCCCATGGATTGTATTTTTACCAGTGGGTGCTATTGTTTTCTTTATCACAATGCTTGCAGAATTAGAAAGAATTCCATTTGATTTACCCGAGGCAGAAAGTGAAATTGTAGCTGGATGGCTGACAGAATTATCTGGAATGATGTATGGACTTGTTCAATTAGGAACATATCTGAAACTCTATGCGTTTGCTGGACTGTTTGTTGTACTATTCCTTGGAGGTTGGAATGGCCCAATGGTAGTACCTCCATTCCCAGCTGAACTTCTTGAAAAAGGAATTGAAATGGGCCCTATCACTGCAGGACCCTTCCCTGGATTACCTTTATTCACACAAGAAATGCTTAATGGTGCACTATGGTTTGTTTTGAAAACTGTAACTGTGATATTCTTTATAATATTGCCAAGAGGTGTCTTCCCAAGAATTAGAGTTGATATGCTATTAAATCTAGGATGGACTAAACTTATTGGACTAGCTTTCGTTAACATCTTTATTGCACTTGGCTTGCTTTACGCTGGTGTGTTAGGACCGGGAGGACTACAATAATGGGAACTGCAACTGGTATTATTCGTGCACTAAATTCAGGAATTAAACACATTGCATTGAAACGATTTACACTTCGTTATCCTGAAGAGAAACTAAAGTTTGTAGGTGACGGATATCAATTTGATCCATCAACTGGTGTTGGAATTGCTGGATTAAAGGGACGCCATATGCTATTTCATGATCATTGCACTGGTTGTCAATTATGTTCTATTGCATGTGAAGGTGTTGCTGAAGCTATTGCGATGGTAAAGGTTCCAGAAGAACAAAAACAAAACAAGAAATCAATTATGCCTCAAATTGATTATGGAAAATGTGTTTTTTGTGGCCTTTGTGTTGATGCATGTCCATTTTATGCACTTTACATGACTAATGATTATGAATTATCATCATTTTCTAAAGAAGGGTTGATTTACACTCCCGCTCAACTACAGGTTAAACCATACGTTGCACAAGATAGCGAAATCCAAATATCTGATAGAGGTGCAACACATGGCTGATGCTACATTTCTTGCATTAACTGTAATTACAATTGGATCTGCAATTGCTGCACTTGAATTAAGATCATTAATCTATGGCTCAATCGCTTTGATGGGAACCCTTGGTGGTATTGCTGGGTTTTTCTTTTTGTTAGATGCCCCATTTGTTGCATTATTCCAGCTAGCAGTTTACGTTGGCTCTATTGCTGTTTTAATTTTATTTACTGTCATGTTAGTAAAAAGGGAATTAATCTTCAAAAAAATCGAAGACAAGAGAAGGAAATTTGCAGGTCTTGGATTGATGCTTTTAATGATGGTGGCATTAGGCGCAGTTTTCTTAGATTCTGGAATTAAAACAATGACTACCGATGAACCTGCTACTAATTTCAAAGATATTGGTACTGACTTTGTAACATATTATTGGCCTGCATTAATTTTAATGGGATTAATTTTAGCAGGTTCTGTAACTGGTGCCCTAGTTTTAGCTAAACGAGAGGATGTGGAGAATGACCAGCGAGCTAATTGATTTTACACTTGTTTCAATTGCCCTATTAGGAATAGGAATTTACGGCCTTGCAGTCAAACGTAACTTTATTCGAATGCTATTTGCGGTTGAAATAATCATCAATGCAGCAAATCTCAATCTTGTGGCATTTGGTAGATTCTTACCTCACAGTGGTGGTCAGACTATGGCACTATTCTCAATTGCGATAGCTGCTGCAGAAGTTGCAGTTGGATTGTCACTAATCATCGTAGCTTATCGTATGTATCAAAATGTCGATATCGCAGACTTTAGGAGTTTGAAGGGATAATGGAATATGCATTATTACAGGCAGTTTTCTTGCCACTACTTTTATCACCAGTAGCCTATATTCTTGGAAGGAAAGTAGGACCAACCCCGGCAATGTGGTTCACATTTGCAATTTTACTATACACGACAATTCTTGTAATCAATGCAGCACTCTCTGGAACCGTTGAGGAGCATTATCCATGGACAGAACAGTTTGGTGAATTTGGTTTCTTGTTAGATGGATTGGCATCACCATTTGCAATAATGATTTATGTTCTATCTACCATCTTGGCACTTTATTCAAAACCATACATGATTCACAAATTCCATGAACAATTTGAAGAAGAACAAAAAATAAACACGTCTGGAAGCGGACAAGCATCCGTTGTTGAGTCATCATCTCTTACAAATTATGTAAATGCTAAATCTGGACTTTACTTTGCACTTTACCTTGTCTTTGCAATGGGGATGCTTGGAACAGTTCTTTCTACAAATCTGATTGAGTTTTATATCTTTTTTGAGGTCATGTTAATTCCTGGTTTCTTCCTAGTTGCTCTTTGGGGTGATGGTCCAAGAAGAAAAATTGGTTTAATGTTTTTATTCTGGACTCATGCAGGTGCAGTTGTTTTATTGTTGGGCTTTTTGATGATCGGTCTGACCATTGGAAGTTTTGATTTTGTAGATATCAACGAATCAGAAATTCCTCCTGACATTGTTATGATTTCAGCAGTCGCAATTTCGATAGGACTTGCTGTAAAGCTGGCAGTCTTTATGTTCCATATTTGGCTTCCATATGTTCACGGTTCTGCACCTACCCCAATCAGTGCATTATTGTCACCCGCCATGATCGGAATTGGTGCTTATGGTATTTTCAGATTAATTGTAGAATTCTTGCCTTCAACATTTGCCGACCTTGCAATATGGTTCCACATTTGGGGTCTTGTTACGATGATTTATGGTGGTGCAATGGCACTGATGCAAGATGATTTGAAACGTATGCTTGCATATTCTAGTATTAGTCAGATGGGTTACATCCTATTTGGCATTGGTTCGATATCTGTACTTGGCCTTGCAGGTGCTGAGATGATGTATGTAACACACGCAATTGGCAAAGGCATTCTCTTCATGATGGCTGGAATTATTATTGTTAAAGTCGGAACTAGAAGTATCTCTAAACTTGGAGGATTGGCAGGAAAGATGCCAATAACAGCAGTATGTGCAGTTATTGGTGCATTGACAATAATGGGTGTTCCGCCAACAAGTGGTTTCATGGGAGAATGGGTTCTCTTTTTCGGTGCGCTAGAGACAGCAATCGAAGAAGGCTCAACACTTAGAGCCGTAACATTTGGTTTAGGTCTTGTTGCAACAGCTCTTACAATGTCATACATGCTATGGATGCTAAAACGTATCTTCTTTGGAAAAACTCCTGAACATCTTGAACATGTGAAGGAAGGAAGTTGGTACATGACTGCACCAATGATGGTGTTGGCAGGATTCTCAATTGTAGTTGGAATTTATCCAGACATCTTCTTCAAAACAATAATTCCGTACATGAATGGAGTGTTGGGAGTTTAGATTATGGCAACTGAAGCTTTTGGATTACCATTTGAAGTTGGCACATTAAGTGCTTGGTTAGTTTGGATTCTACCATTTGCAGCAGCCATGATTATTCCAGGTGTTGGAAAATTATCAAAGCATGCAACTGGATATGTCGCAGTTGCATTTGCTTTGATGAGTGCATTATCTGCAGCAACAATGATTCCTGTTGCTTTAGAAGCACACGAAATGCATCATCAAATTATGTGGATAGAATCAATTGGTCTAAAAGGTGGTGTCTTGGCAGATCCGCTTTCAATAATAATGGCAAATGTTGTAGGTTGGATTTCATTTCTCATTATGATTTATAGTACAGGATACATGAAAGGCGATAAAGACATTACAAGATTCTGGTTCTGGATGATGTTCTTTATTGGTTCAATGCAGTTAATTGTTTTATCTGATAACTTACTTCAAGTATTCTTTGGATGGGAAGGTG
>JAOUAE010000123.1 GCA_029861085.1 Candidatus Nitrosopumilus sp.
ACATAATACACAGAAAAGATTCTATAGGCCTAATCCACTGGGATACTCACACTTCTTATACCTGAGAAATGTTTCTAAATCATGTCTAAAGATAAACAAAACAATCATGTTTCTATTGTAAAAAATTCAAAAAACGGAATAATGGTGTAAGGGATTAACATGGGAAATCTTAATACAAATTCTAGTCCAACATGTGCGCGTTGTGGAAAAAATTCCATACTGACTGATGAAGTTACAGGGGAGAATTTTTGTGGCAAATGTGGTTATGTGATCACTGAAAAATCTCAAGAATCTGGTCCTGAATGGAGATCATTTCAAAAGGATGGCGGTGCAGATCCTGCAAGAACTGGTGCCCCATCGTCACTGATGATACATGACATGGGATTGTCCACTGTAATCAATCCATTAAACAAGGATGCATCTGGAAAACCCCTTTCCACATCTATGAAAAGCACCATTGAAAGATTGAGAACATGGGATAGTAGAAGCCAAGTTCATGCACCTGTGGATCGAAATTTGAGACAAGCATTAAGTGATTTGAATAAATTAAAAGATAAAGTTTCAATTCCTGCAAATGTTCTTGAAAAAGCAGCATACATTTACAGAAAAGCATTAGAAAAGAAACTTGTTCGTGGACGTTCCATCTCCGCAATGATTGCAGCCTCCCTTTATGCTGCATGTAGAGACACTGAAACTCCTAGGACATTGAAAGATGTTGCAGATGCTGCAAATGTTAAACGAAAAGACATTGCAAGATGTTATAGATTATTACATCATGAATTGGAATTAAAAATGCCCGTAGTTGATTCAATCCAATGTATTGCAAGAATTTCAAGCAAACTTGAGATATCTGAAAAAACAAAACGATATGCAGTAAAGGTACTCAAAGAAGCACAAGAACGTAAAGAATCAGCTGGAAAAGATCCTATGGGTCTGGCAGCAACTGCACTTTATCTCTCATGTGTTAAAAATGGTGTATCTATCACCCAACGAGACCTTGCAGAAGCTGCAGGTGTAACTGAAGTTACAATCAGAAATCGCTACAAGGGATTAAAAGCAGATCAATCATTAAATTCATAATCTATCTTTTTCAAATCTAGACAATTAATTCCATGTCTTTTAATTTTGTCTTGCATTGCACACATGTGTCTACTCAATGATTATATTTTAAAATCACCAAGTAATATCATGCAAGTATTAAATCAATTAAAAATAGAAGAACCAGAAAGAAAAGAATTTTTTCTTGAAATTCTTTCTGATAAATATTGTAGGTTAATTCTAGAAGCAATAATGGATACTCCAAAATCCGTAATTGAAATATCTAGTGAAAAAACTATCCCACTAAGCACTGTTTATAGAAGAATTCAACTTCTGCATGATTCAAAGATGATTCGAACATCTGGTGTGATCACTGATGAGGGAAAGCGCCTCTTTTTGTATAAGAGTAAAATCAAGGAAGTGAATACGAGTTTTCACGACGGAAAAATTGATGTGGATGTAGTTTTTAATAAAAACTAGTTTTTCTAATAATCATGTTCATCAAAATCTCCGCCTAATGCAATTGTTGCTATGACTGTTGATTCTGTCGTTTGACACTTCATTTCTGAATCGGGTAAAAACTCTTTGAATATTTCCTGTAGTAGCTGTTCTGTAAATATTGACCAATTACCTCCTAATTCATGCTGAATGATAAAATGGTGTTTCTCACCTTCAATTCTGTGGTCTGATTTCATACCCGACGCGCGCATATAATCTTCAAATGTCTCAATACATCTTTTCAAATCATATTTGCCTTTGATGAATAACACTGTGTCTTTAATCACTGGTTTTATTACATTGATGATCTGATTAATCTCCTCTGCACTCATTTCTATTCCTAAGATGTCCAGGATTTTTTTTGGGACTGGAATCATGCCAATTTTACTTGCAAATCTGTCCCATTCGATGTATCTTTCTAAAATCTGCCTTGCCATCACATTATGAGATATATTGTGATTCATTGCCTCATTTTCCATCTCTTCAACCAATTTTACAGGTAGACGATAAGTAATACTACGAGTTTTCTCTTTTTTTTGCGGATGTTGTTGACGCTTTATTGTACTTGAATCCAAATAATACATGACTCCATATTTGACTTGATATAAACATGATTCGATTTTACTTGCAAATTTGTTCTCAGGGGTGATAATCATAAATATTTTTAAAATGCATTTTACGTTTACTTGTCTTGAGGGAATATACATGCAAAACTTCGCATTAATTCATTAGAGATATGGGTCAATATTGTGAAAATTGTAGAAAATCTATGAAAAACCATGAGGTCACACATTGCTCTGATGAATGTTTACTTGTGTTAATTAAAAACAGCGAATCGCTTGCTGAAAATGGGGTAAGTGCAATAACTTGGGATGAAAAATCTGATCCATGGACATAATCTAAATTTTTCAATAATAGAAAATCTACTTAAAGTGTAACAAAATTATCTCAGACGTGGATGTAGTTCCAATTAATTACAAATTGACTTTTGAGCCAGATCTCAAAAAATTCACATTTCATGGAACCGAATCTGTTCATGTAGATTGCAAGAAACCTACAAAAATCATTACAATGCATTGTGCTGAACTAAAAATCCTATCTTGTCAAGTGAAATCTGGTAAAAAATCCGTTAAATCAATTCCAAAAACAGTGGAGAAAAAAGAAGAATTGCAAATTATCTTGAATGAAAAAATTAAAGGCGATGCAATCATTGATTTGGAATTTCAAGGAACTCTAAATGATAGACTACTTGGATTTTATCGTAGTCAGTATGTTCAAAATGGCAAGACAAAGTATCTTGCTACCACTCAATTTGAGGCAGCAGATGCTAGACGTGCATTTCCTTGCTGGGATGAACCTGAAGCAAAGGCAACTTTTGAGATTTCAATTATTGCTGACAATAAATTTACTGCAATTTCAAATATGCCAGTAAAATTAAAGAAGAAAATTGGTAGCAAAACTGTTTACAATTTTATAAAAACCCCAATTGTTTCAACATATTTAATCTATCTTGGAGTTGGAGAGTTTGAATATCTTACAGACAAGATTGGTAAAACACAGATTAGAGTTATTACTACAAAGGGAAATAAATCAAAAGGTAAATTCTCATTAGACTTGGGAAAGAAACTTCTTACTTCTTATGAAGAATATTTTGGAATAAAATACCCTTTACCCAAACTTGATTTGATTGCGGTTCCTGATTTTGCAGCTGGTGCAATGGAAAACTGGGGTGCGATAACTTTCAGAGAAACAATTCTGCTTTATGATCCTAAAACATCTTCCACCCGAACTAAACAATTCATTGCAGAAGTAATATCTCATGAAATTGCACACATGTGGTTTGGAAATTTAGTTACGATGAAATGGTGGAATGATTTGTGGCTAAATGAGAGCTTTGCAACTTTTATGGCAACAAAATTTGTAGATAAATTCTATCCTGAATGGGATTTGTGGGATCAATTTGTCGAGGATGCTATGAACGTGGCCATGGGCCTTGATTCTCTAAAAACAACTCATCCGATAGATGTTAAAGTAAATTCTCCATCTGAAATTAGGGAAATTTTTGATGCTATTTCTTATGATAAGGGTGGATGTGTTTTACGAATGCTTGAACATTATGTTGGAGAACCCAATTTCCAAAAAGGACTAAAAAAATATCTATCAGATTTTAAATATAAAAATGCCAAAGGGCAAGATTTGTGGGATGCAATTGGCAAGGCGTCTAAAATGCCTGTTACCTCAATGATCAATACATGGCTAAAACAGCCTGGGTTTCCGCTAGTTGAAATTAATCAAGATGGAAATACTTTGAAACTTAGACAAAAAAGATATTTGCTTGAACCTGGAAAAAAATTCAGTAAAGGTCTGTGGTCAATCCCCCTGTCTTTGGGATTGGAATCTGAGACTAGCACAAAACTATTTTCTAAAAAATCGATGTCTGTAAAATTACCTAAAAACACTTTGGGCTTTGCTGCAAATTATGGTCGAAAAGGATTCTATCGTGTAAAGTATGACGAAGGAATTTTACTTGATTTAAAAATGCTAGTGGATGAAAAACGTATTCCTGCAATTGATAGATGGGCAGTTCAAAATGATTTGTTTTCTCTTTGTGTTTCTGGTGATGAACAAGTAAGAAATTATCTTGATTTCTCTGATGCATACTTTGATGAGGATAGTTATCTTGCATCTGTAAATGTTGCACATAATTTAGCGTCATTGTATTTCCGTGCATTTGATGAGCCCTTTGTTGAAGAAATTCGCGGATATGCTCTAAACTACTTTAGAAAAATTTTATCCCGCTTGGGATGGGAACCCCAAAAATCTGATAAACATACAGATGCATTACTACGTACATTTGTCATATCCGTATTGGGTAGAATGGATGATGATGAGGT
>JAOUAE010000024.1 GCA_029861085.1 Candidatus Nitrosopumilus sp.
AATTGAAGTGGCTGTATCATTGCAGATATGTAAATATGAACAGAGTACCTACAATAATCAAGGATAGCAGTTTTTTATGAAAATACTCACATAGAAATTATCAAAAAAATAATTTTCAAAAAAAAATGAAAATCAGTATAGTTTAATTCTAACTAAAACAAATAAACACCATGAAAGTAGACGGCAGTAAAATTATCTTTGTGTTAGGAGTGACTGCAGCGATGGCAACTGCTGCAATATCTCTATATTTTTCAATTCGTTAAAGATAAATCATCACAATAATACATCAATGCAATGCCAGATGTAAACGAGTTTAGAATTACACAGATAGTAGATAATGGTCAAATGGTGCAATTAACGTTGATTGAAAATATTTCAACTGAGCCAATTTCTCAAAAACAGATGATTATTGAAAATGTTTCAAAAAAACTCGATGCAGAAACTAAAGAGCAAGTAATGCCACTATTAGAAGCAATTTTGCAAGCACAACCAACTGTCAACATCAAATCATATCAACAAACACAAATCACAATAGCAATGCCAAAATCAAGATATGATAACATGGGAAGACCTCAAGTTGGAAATATAATTGAAGTAGATTTAAAAAAAATCTAAAGGTTTAATTTTATCTCATCAAGCGTATGCAGAGGTAAAGAGCAAGTAAAATTCTTACAGACAAAAACAGATGTACTATCTTCAAAAAGTTTTCCAGTAAAGAAAGGATACTCTGAAAGACTCTCCAACTGAGAGGAGTTCTGAATTGTGATCATTATAGAGTTGGGCAAATAGTCTAAAAGAAGGGATTCGCATATTTCAGAGTTTTCGGTATTGATAATAGTAATTTCCACAGGTTTTTGAATAAACATAGAAATGGTATTTAGTAAATAACCGAATCCGAATGGATTTTCAGCAGCCATTTGTGCCTGAGATTCCATTATTTTTGTGGTAATTTCGAGAAAAGTTTGTTCTTTTGATAGATGATATAATCTAAGCATCACAAAGGCTGAAACAGAATTTCCCGAAGGCAGAGACAAATCATAGTTACTCTTGGGACGAATAATTAATTTTTCATGATGATCAGAGGTCATAAAGAAATTATTATTCTCAGAATCCCAGAAATGATTTACTAAATGATGGCCTAATTTCAAAGACAGTTTAAGATATTTTGGATCAGGTTCAATTTCAAAGACATCAAGTAATGCATTGACAAAATAAGAATAATCTTCAAGATATCCATCAATTTTTGCAGTTCCATTTTTGTAAGTTCGCAACAGTTTATCATTGACAAAAAGATTCTTTTCAATAAAAGAAATACAATCTTTTGCGGCATTCAGATATCTAACATCATTTGTTACACGATACCCTTTTGCAAATGCTGTAATCATTAAAGAATTCCATGAAACCAATACCTTGTCATCCAATCCCGGGGAAATTCGCCTAGAACGAACTTTTAATAACTTTTCAGAACATGAATTTAAAATATTGTGAACTTCTTGTTCTGAAATTCCAAAATTAAATGCAACAGTAGAGGCATTAAGATTATTACATAAAATATTATTTCCCTCCCAATTACCACCGTCAGTTACATCATAATAAAGACAGAAAAGATCAGCATCATTTCCAAGAATTTCTTTAATTTCACTTTTCTGCCACACGTAGAATTTCCCCTCAACACCTTCAGAGTCTGCATCATATGCAGAATAAAAGCCACCTTCCGGAGAAGTCATTTCACGCAAAACAAAGTCAAGAGTTTTTTGTAAAACATCAAGATAGAAAGGATCTCGTGTTATTTGATATGCTTCAGCATAATTTACAGGAATCAAAGCATTATCATAAAGCATTTTTTCAAAATGAGGAACCAACCATTTTGCATCGGTTGAATATCTAGAAAATCCACCTCCAATTTGATCAAATATTCCACCCTTGGCCATTTTTTTGAGAGTTTTGAGCGCAAATTCATTGAATTTGCCAAGTCCTGAAAGTTTAGCATACCTAAATAAAAATGATATATTTGCAGCATTGGGAAATTTTGGGGCAGATCCAAATCCACCATGCGTTGCATCACCCAATTGAAACAAATTCATGGCAGCCTCATCAAGAATAGTTCGTTCTAATTTTGACGGAACCTGAATTGTTTCGGATTTATGCAGTGCGCCAAGAAAGTTATCAGCAGATTTTTCAATATCTTTTGGTTTTTCTTTCCATGCTTGCGATAGTTGCCTGCAAATACTTCCAAAACCAGGACGCCCATAAGAGTCCAAAACAGGAAAGTATGTTCCTACATAGAATGGTTTTTGATCAGGAGTAAGAAAAATACTCAATGGCCAACCACCTTGACCTGTTGCTATCTGACAAATTTTTTGATAAATATCATCAATATCAGGTCGTTCTTCACGGTCAACTTTTATGTTAATAAAATTTTCATTCATAAATTTTGCAACATCTTCATTTTCAAATGATTCATGAGCCATCACATGGCACCAATGACATGCACTATATCCAATACTTAGAAAAATTGGTTTGTTTTCATCTTTTGCTTTTTTTAATGCTTCATCATTCCACCCATACCAATCAACAGGATTATGTGCATGCTGAAGTAAATACGGACTACTCTCATTGATAAGATTATTTTCAACCACAGTTAATCAAATTCGTTTGAATATTAGTACCTAATTAGTAAATTACCCCCAGATACCACGTCCTTCTGTCAATTCATAGATTCGGACATTGATTTTTCCAAGTAATTTCACTTTGGCCTTGTGCGCCTTTTTATCATGACTGTAATCTTTTTTTTCAATTAATTCTTGTAATCGCTTTAATTGATCTAAAGAGAGTTTCTTGAATTCATTTCTAGAATTTGTGACAAGTTGTAACAACTTTACTCTTTCACGATCTTCATCTGAAATTTCAGTCATAATTTGCATTTTGTCAATTTGCAAATAAATCTTAGTGTAAAAATGGGATCGGTCTATTGCTTAGGATAGTCCAACGACAGCCATCAGATTTATCAGTTTGATAATAATTTCAACCCTGCTGGATGTTTATCCATACAATTGAATCTCAGATGAGCCTAAGTGTTTGAAATATAACAATAATCAATATTTCACATAGAGATGAATTGAAAAATCAATTAACGAATATTAAAATTTCGTGTTTTATCTGTAAAATTATGGAAAAAATGCGCGCAATGATACTTTCTGAATGTGCCAAAATTGAGACAAATCCATTAAAACTTACTCACATAGACAGACATGAAATTAAAAGATCAAATGAAATTTTATTAAAAATTGAAGCTTGTGGCGTATGTCATTCGCAGCTTCACGGAATAGAAGGAGATTGGAAAGACTTGGGAATTCCACCAATACTGCCAACAGTTCCAGGCCATGAAGTTGTTGGAAAAATAGTTCAGATTGGAGATCAGGTTACAAAATTCAAAGTGGGAGATAGAGCTGGCATTACGCCACTTTTAGAAGCATGTAAAGACTGTCAATATTGTAAAGAAGGAAAAGAGTATCTTTGTGAATCATCAACAATAACAGGAGAGTCTCTCAAAGGAGGATATACAGAATACATCACAGTAATTGAAGATTTTGCAACTCAAGTTCCAGAAAATATGAAACCTGAATATGCTGCGCCATTATTTTGTGCAGGAATTACAGCATTCAAAGCAGTCAAGGCTTCAGAACCAAAACGAAATAAAAAAATTGGAATTTTTGGAATTGGAGGAGTAGGGCACATGGCAGTACAATTTGCAAAAGTGGAAAATTGCAATGTAATTGCATTTTCTAGATCTCAAAATCATCTTGATGTTGCAAAAAGACTAGGTGCAATTGATGTAATGATGTTTTCTGAAAATCAGCAGGAGTTTCTGGATACATTAAAAGAAAAACATGGGATGTTAGATGCGGCAATAGTATTTGCACCAGCAGATATCGTCACAGATACTGCAATAAAATCAGTAAAGAAAGGAGGATTAATAGTGATTGCAACAGTAGGAAAAAATCCAACATTCATGGCATTTGAAGAAAAAACAATTAGAGGCACATTAATTGGCTCAACAAAAGATATGGAGCAAGTCATCAAGATATGTGATGAAAAAAATATTGAAGTAATTTCTCAAATATTTCCACTAGAGAAGGCAAACGAGGCACTCAAAAAACTGAAAGATTCAGAAATTGAGGCAAGGGCAGTTCTAATTCCTTGATCCTTCCGTTAAATAATGAAAAAATAGGTTTTGTTATATGAATTGTAACAGATGTCATCATACAGATGAAGCGCATATTCCAAACCAAAATAGTAGCTCAATTATCAAAGCAGGGAAATGTCAAATTCCCACATGCACATGTAGGCAATATCTAGATCCATTTCAAAAAATTGATGAGGAACTTTTGTAACGGTTCATATATCAAAAAGAGTTCAGGCAATTATGGATAAACACAAACCATCAGATGAAATGTTAAAAGAGCTAGATAACTTATTATCAAAACTTAACGCCATGGAAATTGTTGCATCAGAGGAGTATCAAAAAAATTCAATCAAAATTCAAAGAGCATTAATTGAAGGTCAAATGCATTCAATCAATGAATTTCAACATTTGAAAAAAGCAATAGATTTGTTAACATTGCAATTATTTGATGTTCAAAATAAAGTTAAGAATTAAGCTTTGTGTCACTTAATCCACAGACAGTGCATCTAAACAATGTAGATTTTTCAAGAATTTGTTCAGGTTTCATTTCAGACCCACAACAAAGACATGAAACTTTTTCAGGTTCTGGATTTATTTTTTCTGATTTTCGCACAACATAATCAGGTTTTTTTTTAGCAGTATCTGCGGAATTACACGCAGGTTTGTAACTAGTCACTATTTTATTAAGTACGTTTTTTCTTCGGTCACCATTAGATTCAAACATCGGCAGTATTGCCAGATGCAATGATTTTTCAGATCTTGAATGCTGTATCCAACATTTGTAACTTGGATGTTTAACGAAGAAGGATTCATCGTCAGTCTTGTCACATTCACCAACAAAAAGAATATTGAATTTGTCCTTATCTTCTGAGAGAATCAGATAAATCAATTTTTCCATTGGAGGCCCCCATTCTTCTAGCCGAATAGGTCCAAGAAACTCATATTGAAGAATTTGAATGCTCAATGAAAGTATTTTTGAGTACTTGTATTTTAATTCCTACAAAGTTTAGGCTAAATACGCTGATTTGTTAGTAATTTGCTATGAGTATCAAAAACATCAACCTTTTCTCAAGAGAAGACTATTTTGATAAAGTTTTTCCGAAGAGTGGTTCCTATCACAGTCTAAACAGTTCAAAGAATGCGATACGCTGTCTTGACAGGTTTTGCACTGAACAGTATTCAAAAGATACCAATGACGTACTCTCAGAAATTAGAGAAGCAATGATGGGAAATCCCAACAATGTAATTCCAATGATATTTCTTGAAAAGTTTTCTAGTTTTCTTCAAAATGAGGAAAAGAGTACAAGTTGCATCAAGGGATACGTCAATTTTGCCAAGAAATACCTTAGACAGTGTGGTGGGATCAGGATTTCAGTTGAAGACATGCAGGACTACATTGCAATTCCTGTTGATGAGGAAGGAGACGAGGATCTTGAGCAATTAACACATGATGAGTTACGAGCAATACTTGACAACATTCCAAACCAAAGACGAAAGGCATTCTACATGGTTCTAAAGGATGCAGGATGCAGAATAGGTGAAGGACTTCAACTGAAAAAGAAATACTTTGATCTATCCAAGACTCCAGCAACTGTATTTTTGCCAAAGCGAATCACAAAGGGAAAGAAGATAAGAAGAATTCAAAGACTGACTCATGAGACCGTAAAGACTCTGCATAAAGTATTTGAAAGATTAAACGATGAGGATTATCTCACACAATCAAACAAGGGCGATGGAAAATTCAACGGATACAAGACAGAACGTGATGCGTTTGTTAGAGTATTGGAAAAAAGCAATTTGACTGAAAAGTACGAGCATAACGGCAGATACAAGAAGAACATCCACAGCATTCGCTCGTTTTGCTATACGCAATGCAAACAAGCTACTGGGGATGCTGACTATGCACACGGATATGTTGGTCATGATCGATACCTGGTAGTCTATGACAGGATGGAAGAAAAACAACAAGACGAGATGTTTAACAGATGTGTTCCAAAACTTTCAGTCTTTGAGGATGTTGTGGTGTTATCTCAGGATGATGCCAATGAAAAAATCAATGCATTGAACAAAAAAGTTGAAAAATTAACTGAAATATTGGAAAACATATCAGAACATCAAACAATCCTTCGACCTGTAAAGAAAAAACTGCAAAATATTTGGAATTAATTCATAATCCTAATGGAGATTATGAATTTTTATTTAATCAGATGATTTAAAATTTATATATTTTTTCTATTTTTCTTAAACAAATATTCTATTTTTTTATGAATAGGTTTATTTTTCATTTAATTCATAATCAGGGTAGAAAATAATATGGCATTAGAACCAACAAAAAAAGGAAAGGAGATTGAAGGACATTTGAGTAGTGTGAACATGGATCCTTGGTATTACATTTATGAGAATCATATCAAAAATCAATCAAAAAAATAGTCCAATGAGGAAATTTCATAATCTTAGATAGGATTACGCAATACTCAATTCATTGAAATCATCATTAGTTATGAAACGTTTGACTAGATCCTTTACAACAATTGATTATTCAAACACGATTTTTCTTAAATGATTTTCTATATATGAAAAACTAGAATGGAATAAAATCATCTACAGATGAGACAATCATCACGCCTTTGCTTTCACCACCTATTGATTTTTTTATCGCCGCAGATACGTCTTGAATTCTGTTTGACTCAACAACTGTAGCTATTATTTTTCGTGGAACATACGAAACCTCAATGAAACCCGTTCCTCTACCTGATTTTGTTCTTGTTTTTTCTTTTCCTGCACTCTTTACATCATATATTATTGCATCGAGATCTAATTCTCTTAGAGATGCTATAACGACATCAACTTTTTCACTTTTTACTAGTACCGCTAATCTTTTCATTGTAGACATTTAACCCATAACACTAATTCATCACATATTAAAGACAATTCTTCTTTGAACACTATTTTGCTAGGTAATAACATGTAATTAAGCATTGTATGTTATAAAAAAATTTTAATGTCTAAATTATCAGCGTCGTATCAAACCCTCTTTTCCTTTTGTATAATCCTATACAAGATTATGAAATGATGCTATTGCGTTATTTTTGACAGTTTTTGGCTATTTCGTACCCTTCTAGGCCTCTTAATGATTGGGGGAATCTGTCCAGATATTCTTCATAATGAAACAGGGATTCGCTACACATATTCAAACGATTCAATATTTTTCCTTTCTGGTGCCATGCTATTTCTTCTGATGGGCTACCTAGAATTATTTCATTATACTCTAAAAGTGCGCCATGTAGATTTCCATCTTGTACATGATTTTCTGCAACAATAAATGGGTCTAATTCTTTTGGTGGAGGAGGAGTAACAGCAAACTCGATTGAGACCATACTTGCTAGAATAGAAATAGTCACGAATACAAACAATACTGGAATTGTATAACAAATGCTGTTAATGACTATGTCAAGTTTTGGCACATAACTAATAGCAATTTCATACTAATAACATCGTAGCTTCCCCTTTCCTCCTCTTCCTTCCCCTACCCCCCAACTTCACTAAAGAGTAATAATAAAAAAAATCAAAAGAGAATTTCAATCTCAAAAATTTCAAAAAAAATCGCTACTTCTGTTGTTATAGTATTTGAAAAATATGACAATTAAGCAAATTTTCATAATCTTAGATAGGATTATGAAATTAGAAAAAAGAAAATCGTCATTAATCTTAAAGATACAGATTATGTAGATTTTCAGAAAATATATGATGAAACAGGTTTATCTATAGCTCCAATTTTTTTTATTAATGATCCAAGTATACTAAAGCATTTAATTTTTCAAAAAGACAATTAAGGGGAAATTAAAGTTAAAAATAATGCAGAAAATTAGTATTGGTTTGGCCATTATAATGTCGATGTCTTTGTTTTCAAATGCTGCATATGCAGAAATATATAAAAATTATGATTCAGAAATAGAAGAATTCCTTTGGGATTATACACGTCTTGATCAAAGCATTGTATTTTCTGTGCATATACGAAATATTTTGGATAAGGGGAACTACATAGTACATTTAGAAATAGAGCCAGAAAAAAACAAATTTTTTGAATCTGAAACACGTCTTTTAGGGGTAGAAACAGGACATATAGAACACGCTAAATTCGAATACCCCATTAAAACCATAGATAATCTATCTATTAAGACGTGGATGAATCCACCTAAAACATCTGGTAATCCAGAACATGTCTTTGATGAGAAAGTATATCACATATCAAAAGAAAAAATGTGGGAAAAAATAATTACTACAGTAGACGGCATTCTATTATCCTATGACGTAACTTTAGATGAAAATTCTGACCTAGATATTAAAATCTACCATACACCCACAAAATCGGAACCTAAAGGAATTAGAGTAATGTATTCAGGTAACTCTGGAGTATGTGATACTCTTACTTTTGAAGTAGAGGATAAACCGATTGGAAGTTTTTCAGGACAGAAATTTTTTGACAGAACTGTTAATTTGGGTGAGTTGGAAAATCCTGATTTCCACATTGTTTGTAAGTTACCAGAAGATAAGGATGCTATTATTAATATTCCAGATCTTCAAGAGATCTTTGAGAAAGATCTGTATGTATATGAGACTCCCCAATGTTATAATTCATTCTGTATTTTTGGTTTTACAATTAATGCTGAATCGAATGATAACATCATTATTGTAACACTTAGTATAATTGGAGGAGTAATTACGCTTAGTACAGTTATTTTTAAAACGAGAAAAAAATATGTAGATTAAAATAACTCTTTAACAAAATACCACATTTATTGGACATTCCAACCTAAGCATATAAAATCTCAGGTACAATACACTGTGATTTAAAGAAAAACAAATCCTTTTCTTTTTTTAATAATTTCATAATCCTATACAAGATGACACAATTGGATCATTGGCTCATAGAATTAAGTTCTAAGGAAATTTTTTTACCAACGCTACGCCAATCATATCTTTCTTGGGTAATTTTACTTAATGTGTATCGATGTTTTCCATCAAGTAAAAGTACACCGTTAATTTTTTTAGCAATATCAAATGAGATTTTGTTATTTTCTGTGCTTATTTTCATTAAATCTGCATCTTCACTTGGTAGATTGTCAGAAATAGAGTCAATGCTTGCTGCCATACCTCCAAAATAGGTTCCCAATGGAAAACAACCTGATGCCAGTGCCTCTAAAAATACCAGAGGTCCTGCCTCCATCACCATGGAAGGGAAAATTGCCACATCACAACAAGGAAAAAGATAACGCAGTTCTTCATGTCCCAAATAGCCTGTAAAGATCACTTTATCCGAGGTGACATGACTAGAAGCTTTTTCATAGTAAGAATCCAGCTCATTATTATTTTCTAACTGATTGTAAAAGGATAAAATTTCGTCAAAAGAAGACATGTCATCTAGGTTTTTCTCTAGTGATTTTCCCCACGTGACAATCTTCTTAACTAATTCTCTATCATTATTTTCCAGCGCCCACAAAAATATTTCCATTATTTCTCGTAATGGGCCACTGCCTACAACTATTAGTTTTGTATCGGGATTCTGATGAAATATCAATGGTAAAGCTGCTATTACCGATTGAATTCCCTTGTTTGCTATCAAACGTCCCACAAATACAATTATTTTATCATGATCCCAATCAATCTTCTTTAATTTGGATTCAACATCAACATCAGGATGTTTTACTGGATAATCATTGGTAAGAGACATTATTTCTCTCAATTCTTTTATTTGTAGATCTGGTTTGAGTTTTTTTCTTAAAATTTTTGACTGTTCATCGCTTTTTCCTCTAGGCAGGGGTTCTAATTTTTTACATAATTTTTCAATATTCTGACTGCGCAATTCGGGTAAAATTGGTTTGAACATACTTGTGTCTACACCTAAGTTAAGTAAAGTCATTTTTTGGCAGATGTCTGTCAAATCTTGAAAAACAGAACACACCCTATTTTTGATCTCTTCGCTTATGACAAAAATTTTTTTTGCATATTCAAATGGTGGGACAGCTATGTCCAGAAATCGTTTATCTCTTTTTATAGCGTATTCAATTGCACTGCCATGTGGCATTATAGCATAAGGAATGGAAGTGATTTTGTTGACTCTTTGGGCCACCACAGATAGTAGCACTGCATGATTAACATGTAATGATGTCAGTCCGTAATTCTTTATTATTTTTAATACAACTTTTGTATTTCGTTCAAGATAGTCCTCGATTACAGAATTTGGTAATTTCGTCATTGGGGTTGCATTTGGAAATCCCTCATATTTATCCCAGGCAAAAACTGGTAATACATCCAATTGTGGCTGATGCATTATGCATTTGCCCTTGTATGGAACATCTCGTTTTAACTTTGTTTCAACTGAACCGTCATCTGAATAATAATGACACTCTGCTATGAAATCATAATTTTCGGGATGAAGTTCCTGGCATACAAGATGAACAGTCTCTCCATTTTTACACAAGGATCTTACAATAGATCTAGTCCAAATATTGCTTCCTGTACCCTCTAAAAAAAATGCATGAATTAATCCAATCAATTTCTGATTTAGGGAACGAGGTGGACATATTTATCTAAATCAGAAAAAAGATAAAAAACAGAAATTGTTTGATGCAATTCATAATCATGTCTAAGATTATCTTATAACACAAGAATACGTATCAGAAGTATTGTCTGAAAAAAGGATAATTTGTTTTATTTGTGAAAAAAAAATTATTCAATATTATAATGATGGATATAAAGGAATGAGAGGACGCTGTATAGTTTGTAAAACAGATTTTCCACTAGAATAATCCTGTTGTCTTCATAATCCTATCTAAGATAACTGAAAAAGGTCGATCCAAAATCATAGTTCAGCAAGAATAATCAAGATTATTTTTGCATAATCTCAGTACAGATTACGCATTATGCCACGCACGGAATTCAGAAGTAATTTGGGGAAAGTTGTGGCAATTAGTTTCTTTGTAAAAATTCTACTTTAAAGAATACACGCATGGCAATTTGGAGAAATCAGATTCTTGTCATTTTTCGTGCGTGGAATGGATACAATTTGGTACTAATTGTCCCAAAAATCCCAGACTGTGCAAAACAGTGTAAAAACAAGGTTGAGAAAGTTCAGGAAAATAGTATTCTCATTTTTTGTGATACAAATCATTGCATAATCCTAAATCAAACATTTAGGATTATTTGCTTAGCGTAAGATAATCCTCAACCTTGTCGTATTGTTCTCGTAATGACTCTACAGAATAATCAGTATAGTGTTTTGCCAACACTCCCTTCGATGTTCTTCCACAAAATGCATCGATGTATTTGTCTTTGATTCCAGCCTTTGTGCATTTGTCAGTGAATATGCTTCTTAGCAGATGTGGATTAATCTCGATTCCTGTAAGTTCAGATGTCTTTTGAAATGCTTGTTGAATTGTTCTTTTTGATATTGGAAATAACATGTCATCGGATTCTATTTTGTAATCATCATTTTTTTCTAATTCTCCATGAGTGTGTTTGATGTAATTTTCTAAATGATCTGCAGTCTGATCAGTAAAGAAACTAAACCAAGAATACTTTGTCTGACCTTCATGGATTTCAGTTGCATCAATTGAATAGTCTGCAAACTCTATGTCTTTTAATTTCAGTGACAGTATCTCACCAATTCTTAACCCTGAACTGTACAACATTAGAAATACAATCTGAATGTCAAAGGTTGGAAGATTTGTAAAAAACTTTAGTGTGTCTTCATCTGAAGGCAGTTTTTTTATCTTGTGTTTCACATTAGTTTTGAAATGAAAGTCTTCAGTCCAGTTTCCAAGTTTCAGAAAGTTCCTTGTGTATCGTCTTAGTGCCTTTAGTTGGTTTGACTTCCAGGAGTCTGATTCATTGGAATCAAGATATTGGGTCACGGTTTCTTTTGTGATGATTCCATTTGAAAAATTGAGATAGTTTCGGATGCTTGATTTCTGATTGTCTATCGTTGTTTGTTCCAGTTTGAGTTCATCAAGTTCAAACACCTCATAGGTTTCAATGCTTGCCTCAAAATCATCAATTTTGCCCTCCTTGTCAGGCACAATATTAAATTTTTTCTTGATTTGTGTCAAATCCTGCAGTATTTCATTTAGTAAGATATTCTGATCATGAGACATTTACAAAATCTTTGATAGGTTATTTGGTTATTAGAATTCCAAGAGTAAGAAATGATGATCATAGGGATTCATGGTTTACTCTTGTATGGGATTATTTAATTAAAGAAAAAGAAAAGGAGGGTTATTTGAAACCCAATTTTTTACAGATTTTTTCGCCATTATTGGTTGGTTCTAATAGCATCTTGACGTATGGTGCATGATGTCCTGGTCTATCCAAATCATCTCCATGACCTGCTGCAAATATTTCGCTATTGCATAGGTGCTCAAGATTGTCAGGAGCAGTAAACGAGTCGTGATCACCACTATCCCAGATTCCCCTTAATTCACCTTGCACTGGTAGAACAATCAAATCTGCATCGCCAAACACAGGTGCTCTATAGACATCCAATACATGAGGTCCTTTTGGGTTTTCAGGAGTACCTTCGGGATGAGTATTTTTGTGAACGTGTAGTTGATACAAGTCATCTTGTGTATTTGCGTCAGTGTCAATCATCTCCATTCCATTTATGACAATTTTGTAGACCAGTGATGGTTCTTTCTTGTCAAACCATGCTTGGAAACTACAATTTAGAGCCTTAAAGGCATCAAGAGTAAGACCTGTACCATCAGGAACATCTGTATAACTGCCAGTACCACTAGCATAAGGTGTTATGATACATTCTTTAGATTCAAAGTCTGGTTTTTTTGAAAATTTTTTGAAACTTTTGTCGTCGCGATCTTTGTCTTTACGTTCTTTGTCGTCGTGATCTTTTTTCTCATTCTTATCTGCTAAAGCTTGTGGGATTTCCCCAACTGATACAACAGACAAGCTAAGAATTGCAGCAATTGAAATTACTAGCAAGGTACTTGTTTTTGCTTTCATTGTAATAATTCACAATTTTTTTAATAAAAATAGAAGCGGTACATTCGTAAAATGTACCCAGGGTTTATTGCATAATCCTGTCAAAGATTATGAAAAGACCTGACTGCAAAGAATTGATTCCTAGGACGTGCAGTCAGGCCAGGTTCTGGTCGGTATGAAAACGAATTATGGCAGTTGCTTAATGATTGAAATTGAATTGGATTGGTATTAAGAAAGGGGAGAAAATTAGTAGTAATTATTTAATAGCTAGAATTTTCATTTTTAGTTCTTGAATCTAATCTATGCTCTTCCTTCGTTGTTGGTTTTAGTAATATGACATAATTGAAAATATCCTCAATTGTGGTCAATAAGGAAATTTTAGAAATTATGTATTAGAGAAGTGTTTTTGGAATAATTGTGGGAA
>JAOUAE010000124.1 GCA_029861085.1 Candidatus Nitrosopumilus sp.
GAAGTGTTCATGGTGAAGTGTTCATGGTGAAGTGTTCATGGTGAAGTGTTCATGGTGAAGTGTTCATGGTGAAGTGTTCATGGTGAAGTGTTCATGGTGTTAATGTAGGATGTGAAGATGCTGACATATGTCATGTTGAAAAAAAAAAGAAATATCACTAATATGATAAACTATGAGATTGAATAATCTCTCTAGAATTTGAAATTTAAATCTGAATATTATGTTAAGAACGGATTATGACAGAACAATCTCATATTGAACGTAAATGATTTCAGGAACATTGAAGTTGAGTTTGTAAAAATACAATCAACAGGTCTAATCTACAGGAAATGCTTCAATCAGATGAGAATGCAGTCTAGATTTTAATTTTAAGCAGAACTAATTGCACAATAATGTTGATTAATTTTATTATTCATTCATATTACATTTTTTGTATTATTGATCTTGTGAAACCTCCGGTGGGAATCCTTGGCAAGGATGTATTTTATATTCCAAACTATTGTAATAATTGTAATAGACATTTCTTGATTAATGCAGAATTTAAAATCCACAAAATGAATTGCTAGTGAATTCTAAATTGAAATAGAGTGGGATTATTTGTTAAAGTACCCTATGTGTGATGTTGTTCATTAAGAATAATGTTACAATACAAGCACTCAAACTTGTTTGGCTCTTCACATATCGAATATGTCTGATTAATTTTAAGCATATTTTACATTTTTTGTATTAATTTATTTTAACAAACACACGCAATTTCATTAAATACAAAATGAGCTAAAAATCAGACTGTATGAGTTGGATTATTCTATTTTTCTAATTCTAGTGATCTAGAATTAAAATGCTGCAAAATAAAGATCTCTGATATGTTCTTCTTTTTCTTCACTTTTTGTTTTAAAATTTACAAAACTGAGTCAGAATCTCAGTAATAGGATCGAGATAATGTTTTACATTGATCGAGATATCTTTAACCCTTGACAGTTCAAATCATCTTAAATCTGATAATATGCCTTGACAGATTGCAAGGCTGGATATGTACATAATTTTGCCTGGTTTGATATTCAACAAAAAAAAATGTGCATACATTGTCTGATTGAAGAGTGGATTGGCAAATGATTTTGTTTACTTTACCTATTTGAACAACTATTTTTAATGTGAACAATTTCTAGCGGATATAATATATTGGATTCATGCTTTACATAAATGGACTGTGATGGGTAACATGCCTAAAATCCGGAACATTAACTCCAGTTCCAATGGCGTTTGCCATTCTTCCGTCACAGTCTCTTAAAATTTGAAATAAGATGAGGCCAAGGAAATACATGCCAAAAATTGAAACATTTGACGGTGACGGTTTTTGGAAAAATGCATACGCTCATCAACGTGGTAAATTATTGAAAAAGGTAAGCGTACCTGAAGATCAAATTATTGTATTAGTTAATAAAAAGTACATGGAAATCCCTGCTGCATTAAGATATGAAATTGAAACTAGTGGTATTGATAAAAAAGAACTACAATAACATTCGAAATTCATTTTAAGTGGAGAAATCAGGGTCTGTTATGCCAAACATATCATATGATGATTTTGCAAAACTGGACATCAGAGTTGCAAAAATTATTGGAACTGAACCAATTGAGGGTAAATCTAGAATAATTAAAGGCCGAATTGATTTGGGAAGTGATGATCAACGTGATGTGATTATTGGTGGTGCACAATATTATCAACCTGAAGATATTGTAGGAAAAACTGTTATCGTAATTGCAAATCTTGAACCCAAAAAAATGGCTGGTGTTGAATCAAATGCGATGTTGTTGGCAGCTGATGTTGATGACAAACCCTTTTGGTTGACGGTGAAAGAAGACATTCCTTTAGGAAGTCCTATCAAATAATTTGATTATTTTTATATTCTGACCTTCTTCATGAAAATGAATTTTAATTTTAATCATAAATCATTAATTTTTTTTCTTCTAGTACTACATGCAAGTTGTTTACAGATCTATACACATCTGCTTCGTGTTTAGCTCCTGTACATACAAGTTTTCCTGATGAGAATAACAAAATCACTGTTTTTGGGTCTACCATTCTGTGGATAAGTCCTGGGAATTGTTCTGGCTCATACATACTTCGTGGTAATGTTCTAGCTGCCTGCTCTAAATGGATTTTTCCACCTAAATTTATTGAAGCTACCATGTTTTGGATTGTTACTACTGCATTTTTTTTAATTTTAATTCCTCCATTGCGAAGATTTTGTACAACTGTTTTTACTGCCTTTTTAGCCATCTCTTCTGATTTGGAACCTGTGCATACCATTTTGCCTGAAGTAAAAATCAATGTTGCAGTTTTTGGAATTTTTAATCTGAAAACTAATCCTGGAAATTGATCTGGATGATATTCTACATCTGGAAATTTTCTAGTGATCTCATCTAAATCCATTTTTTGCATTATATCTGCTGAGGCTACGACATTTTCTATGCTTATGATGGGTTTTGTTTCTGGCATATTTGGTTTTTTTGTATTTAAACTACAATAAAAGGTCTAAGAATGTACTTTAAGTAAATGACGATCGTAACATCCCACATGGAATACTGTGTAGATCTTTTCTTGGCGGGACTAAAAACTCAAGCTACAAAAAACAATTACATGGGAAATCTTGAATATTTTAAAAAATGGTTAGACCTTGAAACCTTCCAGGACATTGTAGATTTAGAACCAAAGAAATTGCAAAGAAAAGTTGAGGAATACATTCTACATAGAAGAAAGATAAATCATCCAAACTCCATAGGTGGTTACTATCATCCCATTCAGACATTTCTTGAGATGAATGATGTACTGATCAACTTTAAGAAAATGAGAAGACTACTTCCTGCAAAGCAAAAGACTGCCGTGGAGAGGGGTTGGAATGAGGATGAGATAAGGCAGATGCTTAAAGTATGCGGAACTGCATTGCAACATGCGGTCGTTCATTTTGAGAATGGATCTGGTGGCTGTGTAGGAATATTCAATGACTTGAAGATGAAGCATATTTTTCTGATAATTGATGGCAAACTCACTTCCTTTGAAAAATGGATGTCCGGCATGGACCTAACTAATGCAAGTATGGGAATAGTTGGATATGCCGATGAGAGGGAGGAATATTACACATATTTGCCACCTGAGGGCACTGGTGTATTTTTCACATACGTTAGGAAACGAATTGCAGATGGTGAGAAAATAACAAAGGAATCCCCTGCATTCAGACAGGTCTACAAGTTTGGTGGGCAACCAGTAATTGCACAGACATCAAAATCACTTGCTACAATGGTTCAGCACATTGTAACCAGGGCAGGACTGAGAGACCCAAAGATGAAAAAACATGGCAGATACCCCGTGCCTGCAAATCATGGATTCAGGCACAGGTTTGACGAGATTATAAAAAACATTACTGGAATAAATCCTCACAGGGCAGAAAAAATATTTGCACACAAATCTAGAGTCATACCACTCGATGAGGTATACAACAATCCGAACATGTTGAGTCTGTTTGATGAGTATCAAAAGATAATTCCATTCATCACAATTGATGAGACAGAAAGGCAAAGGATCCAGCTTGAAATGAAAGACAGACAAATCAATGAATTGGCTGAGCTGCAAAAGGAACGTGACAAACGAGAAAAAATAACCGAACAGAGGATAAAAGACTTGGAACAATGGACAACTGAGACAGACCGAAAAAATCAATCAGAGATCGGATACTCTAAAAACTAAATTTGTATGTGTAAACATTGTTAACAAAAATAACAGGCAGCCTATATATCACAAATCAAAAACTAATTCATGAAGAACGCAAAAGAAGAAGAAGAAAAAGCAACCAAAGAAACAACGGATTTCTTTGAAAAGTTTGGCGTAGGTGAGCATCTGGACCATCCAAGCTTTGCAATGGATGACTGTGACTTTGAGGGGATGGTTGACTGATGGCTGTTGGTGATGCATGTTCACCTAACTGCTGGTGTAAGAAAAGGAAACAGTCCGATTTGAGGAATGATGATAAAAATTGATATCTTGTCATAGCTGCGGACAGGGTTTGGTACCTTTCAAGCTAAGCGTATGTATCTGTGGAATGCAAGTAGGTGACATACAATATGTAAAAAGCCCCGAAAAGTTTGCAATAAATCAATACTCCTTCGCGGAGGAAAATATTGCTTCAATTGAATAACGTTGTACTGATCTTTTTATTATTTATCTCACTGGCCGTTTCTTACGCATTTGCCGAGAATCCTACCCCCTACAACGAGTGGGATTTTGACTCTGGTGAGATTGAAATCTCCCAGGATCCGAGAAACCTTGATGACATGATAATCTTGATACCTGTTATCTACAAGGGGGACATGGGTCTGGGAACCGTAGAAATCTCCGCAAG
>JAOUAE010000125.1 GCA_029861085.1 Candidatus Nitrosopumilus sp.
CATTCATTATCAAAATCTATTCTACAGATATTTTGATTTTTTGACCGTCAATATCATCATCCTTGTATTCCTTACAAGATTTTGTAAAGTTGACCTGCTTTACTCTGACTAAAAATGCCAATTCTTCAGTTCTTTCTTTTATCATTTCAAGTGACTCTTCATCTAATTCTAGAATTGATGCAACCCCTAAAACATCAGTTGGTGTGTATCCTCTTTCTTTTCTAAGTGTTTGAAGTCTTCTTGCAATATCTTTCACCAATCCTTTTGCCATCATTTCTTTGTTTCTAGATGTTGAGATTAGTACAGTGTATGTGTCTCTTTTTGCTGCTGCAAAGTTTTCACTTGCATCAAAATCTATTATGAAATCATCTTCATCTAATGATATTGTTTCGCCATCGATATCAAAACTATATTTTCCATCTTTTTGCAATGATGACGTAATTTCTTCAGGGTTTGTTTCATTAAATGCTGCAACTAGTTTTCCCATGTGTTGTTTTGCTTTTGGTCCTATTCTTTTTCTTTCTAATTCTATTACTGCTTTGACGGGTAATCCCAATTGCTTTAATTCTAATAATTGTTCTAGTCCTGATTCTTTTTCTGTCTCAACAATACTGAATTTTTCTACGTTTAACTGGGATTGCAATAATTCTGCCAATGATTCGAGTTTGATTTTTTGGTCTTTTTTTACACAAATTTGTGCCTCATTTAGTGGCCACCTTCTCTTTAACTTTCCTTTCATTCTTGCTGCAGATGATGTAGATACAACATCTTTCATAATATCAAATGACTCTTCAATTTTTTCGTTGACTAGTGATTCTTGATATGAAGGCCATCTATCAAGCAGGATACTTTGTTTTTCATGAAATACAGTCTGATAAAGATACTCACTAGTAAATGGACAAAAGGGGTGAATCAAAATATCTAATGTTTTGAGTACCTCACTTAGTACAGCATAAATTGACAATCTTCTTTCTTTCTTTTCCTCATCCCATAACTCTCCTCTTGTGATTGGAATGTATATTTGACTTAGATTATTTATTATGAAGTCATCTATTGCCTTTGCACATTCGTGGAATTTACATGCTTGATTTTTTTCAGTCATTTTTTGAATTAATTTTTGGAGCTTTGATAAAAGCCAAATGTCTGGCGATGTTAACAAATTATTTTGCTTTGCCCATTTCACTGTGTTTGTTTGGTCAAAATTATCATATTGGCTATTTTGTTTGAAGTAGAGGTGCAGATTGAACAGTGTATTTATTACCTGATATGGCCTTGACATTAATTCATCTGTGCTAAAGCTTAATGGTTCAATCGGACTTGCTTTCCACATGAAATAAAATCTTATCAAATCTGCTGGATATTTTTGAAGTAATTCAGCCCCTTCCAAAACATTTCCTTTACTTTTACTCATTTTACCTCCCTTTTCATCAAGTACGTGACCTTGAAACAAGAATGCCCTGTATGGTGACACTGCAGAGTTGTTTAGGATTACGTTTTCAATTAGTAATGTATATGCCCATCCTCTAGTCTGATCAATTCCTTCAGTGAAAAATGGTGCAGGAATCTCATTGGAGTATTCTTCATCTGTTAAAGACGAATATGGTGCAGAGCCGCTGTTGTGCCATGTATCTAGGACATACTCTTCTCTCTTTGTATTGATACTGCCACATTTTTTACATTTTATTGTAATGTGATCAATCCATGGTCTATGTAATTCAAAATCTGGACCGTCTGGTAATTTATCTGCAGATTCAACAATCTCTTTTCTTGTAAAGAACCAGTTTTTCTCCCCGCAGTCATCGCAATTCCAGACAGGTAACGGACAACCCCAAATCCTTTCTCGTGAAATACACCATGGATGCCTTTCTTTGACAATCCCAAGAAATCTATTTTTTGGCTGTTCAAAAAAGTATTCTACGCTTTCCGCTGCATTAATTGCTTTATTACCTAATCTATCTAATTTGTAAAACCATCCCCTTCTGGCAAGCCAAACAATTGGATGGTGTGATCTCCAGCATAGGGGATACTTGTGTTTTATTTTACCAATTTTTACTAGTGCGTTGCATTCTTTTAGATCCTCAACTATTGGTCTGTCTGCATCTCTAACAAACATGCCTTGATATTTTCCTGCCTTATCTGTAAATTTTACTTCATCATTTATGGGACTAAAAATTTTGACTTGACGTTTATTTGCAATTTTGATATCTTCTTCTCCGTTTGCTGGAGATAAGTGGACTAGTCCACTCCCTGTACTTGCATCCACAAAAGATTCCGAGACTGCAACATGATAATTGTCTAATTTAGAATATTCGTTTAATTCAGGAATTAATCTTAATAGTGGATGGATGTATTTTTTTCCTTCGAATTCTGAACCCTTTACAGTTTTTAGAATTTTATAATCTTCAATCTTTACTTCTGCCATGAATTCTTCTAATCTTGTTTTTCCAACTACCCATGTCTCATTCTCTACTTTCACAAATGCATAATCTTCTTTAGGCTGTAATCCGACCATTGCATCTGTAACTAGGGTGAAAGGCATGGTAGTCCATACTATCAAAAATGCATCTTCATCATTGAGCTTTACTTTGTAATACAATGATGGATCTTTGACTTCTTCATATCCCTGATTTACTTCTGCATGGCTAAGTGATGTTTGGCAACTTGGACAATATGCGATTACAGTAAAATCTTCTTCTAAAATCCCATTTTCATGTGCTTTTTTTAGCACTTGCCATTCTCTTTCAATGAATTCGTCTCTAAAAGTCCAATATGCTTTATCATGATTAAACGACATGCCAAGTAAGTCATCAACTTCTAACCATGTCTTGTTGAATTTCTCCACAACTTTTTTACATTCTGAAACAATTCTTTCAATTCCAAACTCTTTGATAGCTTCAGTCTTTCCTCCTGAGACTCCTAGTTCCTTTTCAACTTGCAATTCTACTGGAAGTCCTTGTGTATCCCATCCGCCATTAAATTCAATTTTTTTCCCTTGCAGTGTGTTGAATCTATACCACAAATCCTTAATTACCCTGCCTCTCAGATGTCCTGCGTGTGGTATGCCATTCATTGTAGGAGGACCTTCAACAAATCGAATTTTCTCAGGTTTATCTGATGCAAAAATCTCTTTTTCTAAATCAAATGATTTGATGTATTCTTTTACTTGGGATTCTATTGCTTTAGCATCAAATTTTGTGGAAAGTTCCATCTGGATTTTGATATCTATGTGGCATTATAAAGCTAAATTGATTTGATGAGACTTGGATTATATAATTGGGTAAAAAATAATTTTTGTTGGTAAATATCCTGGTGATAGGTTCTGGAGGACGAGAACATGCATTGTCTTGGAAATTATCTCAAAGCAGTAAAGTTGAGACAGTTTTCACTGCACCTGGAAATGGAGGAACTCAAAATAATGTTTCAATTGATGTATCTGATTTAGATGGCTTGGCTGATTTTGCAAAAAAAAATAATTGTTTTACTGTGGTTGGACCTGAGGATCCGCTTGCAGCAGGAATTGTTGATAAATTTAACAAACTGAATCTAAAAGTTTTTGGACCTTCCCAAAAAGCTGCTCAGCTTGAATCAAGTAAGATTTGGGCAAAAGACTTCATGAAACGAAATGATATCCCAACAGCACAATTTGAAATTTTTGATGATGCTCAAAAGGCTCAAGAATATGTACAATCCCTTGACTACAACGTGGTTGTCAAGGCTGATGGTCTAGCTGCCGGAAAAGGTGTTATTGTTTGTAATAGTAATGATGAGGCAATATCTGCAATTCAAACCATTCTAGTAAAAAAGACGTTTGGTGATGCTGGAAACCGAATAATCATCGAGGAACGAATTGATGGAATTGAGGCATCATATATTGCACTTTCAGATGGAGATGTTGCAATTCCTATGGCTTCAAGCCAAGATCATAAGAGAATTTTTGATAATGACAAAGGTCCCAACACTGGTGGAATGGGGGCTTATTCTCCAACTCCTATTATCGATGATGAATTAGCAAAAATAATTCAAGAAGAAATAATTGAAAAAACAATTAATGCCATGAAAAATGAAGGGATTCCCTTTAAGGGATTTTTGTATGCTGGTATCATGCTTAGAGATGGTAAACCATATGTTTTAGAATACAACGTTCGAATGGGTGATCCTGAATGTCAACCAATTACAATGAGGATGAATTTTGATTTGTATGATTATTTTGTCGCATGTGTTGAAGGTAAACTATCTTCATTACCTTCGGCCTCTTGGACGTCTCAATTTGCTGTATGTGTTGTATTGGCATCAAAAGGTTATCCTGCATCATATCCAAAAAATGATGAAATAACAGGGTTTGATTCTATTGCTGATGGTGCAATTGTTTTTCAT
>JAOUAE010000025.1 GCA_029861085.1 Candidatus Nitrosopumilus sp.
TTAATTACAGCGGTAAATTCTTCTTCCCCCACTGGATGAAACTTTCCATCAATTTTTTTAGTTGTCAAAGTCAACATGCCAAATCCAGCTACATCAAACATCTTCATTTGTGATTTACTTGCTCTTATCTTTCCTTGCTGTACTGCTTGGAAATACTGCATAATTTTTTCTGTCTGCAATGGTATAATAACTATCTCAACATTTAAGACATCAAGAGGAAATGAAAAATATTGAATCCTAAAATTTTTGTTTTTGCTGCAGTTGTAGCACTTGGTGCAATTTTGGGAGGAATTCTTTTGGGGGGCCCTACTATGGTTATACCTTCCCAAGATAATATCCCTGGACCTCAAAATATTTTAGAAGCCAAACCCCTTCAAATCGAATTAGATGATATCTCCGTTGAATCAATTTCAGAAAGAACGGCTACAATCAAAATTGCTTTTGAAGTTTACAATCCAAATCCACGTTCTGTAATTGTGCAAACTATGGATTACCAGTTGTTTGAGACTGACTATTCTGACTCGGAACAAATTTCCGGCGGTGAAATTGGAAGCAGACCTACTGGAATGGTAGAATTTGGATCAAATTATTACACTCTTCTTGGTGAGCGTTCAATCATCCTAAGAGATACTATTACACTGAAAGGTTCCGAAAACACTCCCCAGCTATGGACTATCCTAAAAGATGATAGCCCATCTTGGAGAGTTTCTGGCAATATCTTTTACAATCTGAGCTCAATGACTAGTGGTCAAGAAAATGAGCTTTATTTTGAATTTACAAAGTAAACTCTATAGTATCATAAAATCATAAAATTATGATAGTTTGTTTTTAAAGAAAAAATATTGGCAAAGTTATAAAAGTATGTTTTGTTGTTTTTTATCAAATGGCAGAAGCAGGTATGGCCGCATATGGCTCAGCAATAGGAATTGCAATTGCACTGGCAGTAGTGTGTTTTGCACTTCGTGGAAAAGGACATCCAGAACCACTAGATTAAACAAAAAGATTCTTCCTTTGTAGTATTTTTCATATATTCAACTAGTCTTTGTTGCCCATCCCTAACATCTCAGATAGAGATACCTGCTTGGAATTCTTCTTTTTCATGTAACACCTTTCATAATATTGGCATTCTGAACAATCAGTAGATGGTTCTAAAATTGGTAATTTTTGCTCTTTTAGGAGATCTTTTAGAACTCTTACCCTTCTAATTATTTCCTCAAACATCTTTTTGTTTCGAGTCAATGAGAATATTGTTTCCTTTCTATCTTTTGAAATATACACCACGATTCCATCATGTTTGTCGTATATCCACATACACGTATTAAGATACAAAATATCGCTTCCTAAAGGATTCTCCAATTCTGCTTCTGCTGATCTGAATAAAAGAATAGTATCATCAACTATCATGTCTACTTGTCCTTTAAGCCTGATGTCATCTATGGCAAATTCCTTAGGCTCGCTACCATACTCTAATTTCCTTAGTAATCCTGATAGAAGCTCGTTGAATCCTCCTCTTTCAATCTCTCGAGGATCTACCCTATCATAATAGGACCGTCTAAGACATTGAACCACTTCATAAAGATGAATGGTCTGAATATCCTTTGGATCTATCTGAACCTCTAATTCTTTTCCAATTGATTCCACAGCACTTTTAACTGTCTGTCGAAAATCCCTTTCTCCCATCAAGATACTTTACTTTATTGTATCGTCCTTTTAGTTTAACTCATAATTTTGGTTATGATTTTTGAAATTCTTCCTGAAAAGGCTAATATCACAAAATGAACTCCAAAGCCAATAACTGCTCCAATAATGAGTTCGCCTGTTAAAAAATAAATTCCTAGGAATAATGCTAATGGAGGAATTGCAAAAATCATGGCTAAAAATGAACTAACCCAGATAAATCTGACCAAAACTTCTGTCGAAATTTCGGTTTTTTTCTTTCGAAAATTAAACATTTTAAAAATCCTATTCTACTTCTAGGATTAACTTTGACATTGTAGTCTCAGTTGGTATTTTTTGTTCAACTGCAAAAGCAATAGCTGCTAGATTTCTGACTTCAAATGATGTCAATTTTGTAATTCCGACAATTGTTGCAAAGCTAAACATCTTTGTAAATGATCTGAGTGATGTATTGTATATTGACATTTCAAATGCTCTTTCAAATTCAGCGATAGCATCTAATTCATTTTCAACTTGTGGAACTAAATCTTTGTATTTTGTACTGGATATCTCATTAAACGCATCTCTTACAGTAGCTGCTGCCATCATCCTTCCAAGCAATTCTCTTGCTGGTGGACTGGTAGAAATAATTAGATCTTGAATTTGTTCTTCTTTCAATCCCCAGAATTTTCCTCTAATGACACTCAAAATATTGTAAAAGTCAATGTCCATTGAAACTATTTTTGTTGCTTCCTTGTCGGAATAATTCTTCATTGCACCAGCTAGATACTGAAATAATATTTTGTCAAAATATGTATCGAAGATTTGTAGGTTCTTTTTTTCATTGTACAAAGCAGCAGCCTTTGCAATCTCATCAGCAAATTGAACTGAATTCAAACTTGCAACTGCTTCTTCAAAGTCTTTTGCAACTAGTGCTTTGATTACCACATCTCTTTGTTTGATTAATTCTTCGGCATGAAGATTTACGTGAGATTCGATTTCCTCTTGTGACTTTCCTAGTATCTTGCCTTTCAAAATTAATTTCAGATTTGAAACAATGAATTTCATATAATATGCATCCAATACACCTGAGTTTCCTGATGTCTTTGCAATAGAGTAATGAGTATCTGCTAACTTACTTCTTAGAGCTGATTCGATATTTTGTGAAGTGTATGGTTTCTGAACATCTGCCACAGAATCAGCATAAACTGTATTTTTTATTCTAGTCATCAGTTCTTCTAAATCTCTCGATTCAGCCAAGGTTTGAAAATCCGCCTTTGTCAGTAATTTGCCTCTTTTACTGTATGCTTTAACGGAGGCATAGACGTTCTTTGTACCCATATATCAAAAATGTGAGACGAATAGATTTTAATGTTTAGAATCTATATATGACAAAATTATCAGTATTTTTTTTTGATCATCTTTACTGCATGATAGTATCGATTTTATAAAATCCATATCACAATTTAATGTAAATTCAGTTATTTTCTTAATGCTCTCTAACGTTACTGGCACTATATCTTCTCTTTTTATACAACGTATAGACACATATTTTTCTAATAGCAGAAAACACAAAGAAGGGCTAATTTGGTATAGTAAATTCAGTTTTTCTCCTAGATCATGTTCATATGTAAACTCTGTAAAATCTATCTTTGTTTTGGTATTCTCTATACAAAATAGCAACAATTCTCCTGTTTTAGTTAATTTGTAATACCCTGTCCCTTCATTTTGTAGCAAGCGTGGTCCTCTTTTGAGTGGAATTCTTCCCTCTTCTTCAATTACTTTTTGAGGCAGGAAGATTTTTTCAATATCTTCGTATACACCAGAATAGGTATTTTTCCAAGATTGCTTATTTTTTACACTAATCTTCTTTGAAATTTCTACTTTTGTTCGTTGTTCTGGAATTTTTGCGGTATCAATAATTTTAATAATTTTTCTTTGTCTTCTTGCCTTACCTGTCAGTTGATTTGTCATCTTAAATGTATCAAAAAGAGATATTTTTAGCAAGATCTATTGTGTTAAATTTTTTCTTGTAAAATATTAATCTATAAAAAATTTGATTCAAATTAGTAACATATTTTTTCAATTAAAATAGTATATCTTTTTAAACATCTTCCTTTCAAATGATAAAAGTGAAAAAGCAAAAAATTTCTCTTATTGTAATGTTTACGTTAGTAACCGCAGTCTCTGCTACTGCAATGACTCAGGCTTATGCTCAATCCACTGCAGATGGTATGGATGGTTATGTACGTGGAACTTCTGGAATATACACCGGTAATCCAAATGAATGTTGGTACCCTGATGAAGATGGCAATATGTTACCATGTAGAATTGATACTGGTGACACAGCTTGGATGCTGACTGCTTCTTCTTTAGTGCTTTTAATGAGTCCTGGTGTTGCAGTATTTTATGGCGGTCTTGCTAGAAGTAAGAATTCCGTTAACGTTTTTGGTATGGTTTTAGTTATTATGGGCGTCGCTGCTGTTCAATGGTTGGCATTTGGTTATTCTTTAACATTTGGACCTAATGATGGACCAGGTAATGCATTTTTGGGCTCATTTGATTATGCCGGATTTAACAACGTCTCTCATTATGCCCCCTTAGGTGCTGTAGGTAGTTGTACTGATACATGGTCTGCAGCATATCAAATGAACGAAATGGTTGATGCTGATCAGTGTAGCCAAGATTGGCCTGGTACTATTCCACATATGCTTTTTGCAATATTCCAAGGAACATTTGCTATAATTACTCCTATTCTGATTATAGGTGCTGTTGTTGATAGAATGAAATTTAGTGCAGTTTTAATATTTGTCATAATTTGGTCCACATTTGTGTATTATCCAGTTGCCCATTGGATATGGGGAGGTGGATTTATGGCAGATGGCACATTGGACTTGGATCCTTCACTCTCACCTAGCTACGTACTTGACTTTGCTGGCGGAGCAGTTGTACACATAACTGCTGGCTTTGCTGCATTGGCTGCGGCACTTGTTTTGGGAAGGAGAATGGGACTTGGAAAAGTTCCAATGGAACCACATAACATCCCAATGGTTGTATTAGGTGCTAGTATTTTGTGGTTTGGTTGGTTCGGAT
This sequence comes from Candidatus Nitrosopumilus sp., assembly GCA_029861085.1. Next base: position 4,750 of record JAOUAE010000025.1, read on the forward strand.
TTAACCCCGGAAGCGAAGTTATGGTTGATGGTATAACCATTAGCGCCTGGATGACTACTAACATAGCTGCTGGCATGGGTACTGTGACTTGGGTATTACTCAGTTGGGCCCATACTGGAAAACCAAGTATCATTGGTGCCGCTACTGGAACTATTGCTGGATTGGGAACTATTACTCCTGCATCTGGTTGGGTAGGTCCAATGGGTGCATTGATTATTGGAATAGCTGCTGGCTGTGTATGTTATGGAGCAGTAGCATACAAGAATGCCAAGAAATGGGATGATGCATTGGATGTATGGGGAGTTCATGGAATGGGTGGTTTAACTGGTACTATTCTTGCTGGTACACTTGCGAGTCCACACATTTGGGATACTGGAGATGGTATTGGTGCTTGGACTGGTACTGCAGAAGGCATGGAACAACAAGGTATTCAAATAATTGGTGCCGTTATTACAGTTGGCTATACTTTGGCGGTTACTATTGGTATCCTCAAAGTCATGGATTTGGTATGGCCAGGTGGTATACGAGTTACTCCAAGAGAAGAAGAGATTGGATTGGACTTAGCTCAGCATGGTGAGCGTGCTTATGTTAATGAATAAACTAAGTTAACATACAAATTCTATTTTGAGGTAGAGATTCGTGTGAGTTGTATTTGTTGGCATATAATTTTGATTTAATGTTTAAAAATCATCATTCAAGTAATTAAGAAATTCATTAATCTCTTAATTTTTATTTTTGTTATGATGTATAATTAAATTCTGAAATTATTACACAATAATTTTGATTTAATGTTTAAAAATCATCATTCAAGTAATTAAGAAATTCATTAATCTCTTAATTTTTATTTTTGTTATGATGTATAATTAAATTCTGAAATTATTACACAATAATTTTGATTTAATGTTTAAAAATCATCATTCAAGTAATTAAGAAATTCATTAATCTCTTAATTTTTATTTTTGTTATGATGTATAATTAAATTCTGAAATTATTACACAATAATTTTGTGTATTACATGTTTGTTCTATATCTTTTTTAACAACCTGATAATAACATAAACATGAAAAGACTTGAAACCATAGTCAAGAGTGATAAACTTTCTGAAGTAGTTAATGCACTTACATCTGCAGGTGCAAAAGGCTTAACCGTGACAAGCATAAAAGGTAAAGGCTCTGGAGAGCGACCTATGCTTCGAAGTGGTCGAGGAACAACACAGTTTCGAGCTGAATACAACACCATGGATTCTATCATGACGATTGTAGATGACTCAGATGTAGAAAAAGTTACCAAAGCAATTGCAGATGCAGCTTATACTGGAAAAAGCGGTGATGGAATAATTATTGTTACCGATGTTGTCCAAGTTGTAAATATTGCCAGCAAAAAGACAGATTCAGAAGCATTATAGTTAGTGATATGATATTTGCTTTTTCTTTTTTCCTTTTTTGATTCTATCCGAATCAATTTGCATTTGATCATTTTATCTAAATCATGTTAATTTCTACAACTGAACTTGATTCGATTCTAAATGATCCTAATATCATAATAGCTGATACTCGTTCCTTCAAAGAATATTCAGAAGGTCATATCCTAGGAGCAGTCCATCTTGATCTTTTTGCATTTCATTGGATTGATACCACAACAAAGGGAATTGAAAATTTTAATAATCAAACACAAAATCTCCTCTCCTTTCTTGGAGTAACACCCAAAAAAAAAGTCATCTTTTATGATTCTGTATCTGGAATGTTGGCAGCAAGAGGAGTCTGGATGTTGATGTATTTTTCACATCAAAATGTTTCAATGTTGGATGGAGGAATTACAAAATGGAAAAAAGAAAATCTTCCGCTGGAGACAAAACCTAATGGCTTCAAACCGTCCAATTTTTCAGGAAAAGTCAATCCCGATATTATTTCAGGATTTGAATACATTAAAGACAATCTAGAGAATGTGAAAATCCTTGATGCCCGTTCTATTGGGGAATATGATGGAAGTATAGTTAGAGCCGCTCAATCTGGGCATATTCCAAATGCAATCAATATTGATTGGAATCAAAATATCTCTGAAGATGGCACTTTCAAAAATGATGAAGAATTATCTAAGATGTATGAAATTTCAAAAGACTCTGAAATAGTCACTTATTGTCAAGGGGCATACAGAGCTGCCAATACCTTTTTGGTTTTAAAAAAATTAGGATTCAAAAATGTGAGAGTATATCTTGGATCTTGGGGCGAATGGGGTAACAAGATAGAATTACCTATAGAAAAATAGTATTACAGGCTAGGAATCAACTACTCTGAAAAAATCTTTAGCCTCAAAAAATCCGGTCAATTCCTTTGAAAGCTGCTCAGAAAACAATCCAAATAATTCAAAATCAAGATGATTCAGTTTTTTCCTACTAAACATTGCAACTACAGCAACTGCCTTTCCTTTATAGGATAATGGATAACCTGCAAATGATTTGAGCTTTTCTTTTCTTGCCCAATCATGTATTTTTATTCGTGGATCATTTACTACATCGTTTGAAACTACTGGCTTGTTAGTTTTGGCAATATGTCCAATTTTTAATGAATTAATTGATACTCTTGAAAAACTGCCATCAATTTGTGTATATTTTCCAGCACTAAATTTGAGAATCAACTCTTTTCTTTGTTTATCCACAAACCAAATTCGTGCAAAAGATGCACCAAAATATTTTACAACACATTCAACAATTTCTTGAAATCGATCGTTAATGTTATCATATTTTTTTAATGATTCTAAAATTTCATAAATTCTTCTTTTTCTTTCCTTTATTTCCTGTTCATCATAAATCATATAGGGCGATGATTTTATGGTGTTTGATTCATAGGATCGAAAGTCTGAAATTAATTCGCCAAATCTGTTTAGAAAATTATTTGTTTCAAGATCATATTGCTCAATAGAATCAAAAACAAAATGGCATATCCAATCATAATCTCCACTTAATCTGCTAGAAAATGTGCAGAATTGTGCATCAACAACATATCTTGTCAATCTATCAATTAATTCAGGCGTGTCTTTTGAAAATTTAAATTTTAAAACTATGGTGCGATTAATTTTTTCAGATAGAATATTGGGATTCAAAATTGCAGAGTAACCTAGTATAACATTATTTTTTTCTAATTTTTGTAATCGATGTCTGATTCCTCTATCAGTAATATTATGTCCTAAGGTATCAAGTATCTTTTGTAATTCTTGTGAAGACATTCTTGCATTTTTACCTAGTTGTGATAAGATGATTCTATCTACTTCGTCAACCAACTAATTTTATTTATTGAACAATCTAATATCCATTTCCAATCTGGACATTTTTAGATAAATTTGTGATTTTCAACCTGTTTTTTATGTCCAATATGGACAATTTTTAATAAAAATTAGTCCGGCCAGCCTATGTACTATTTCTCATCATACTACATCATGACAACACAACAAACACAAAATCAAACAATGGGAACCTACGGAATCTACGGTACCCATACTACTGAAGCATGTCCACTTTTTAATGAGGAGAATAAAAAATTGCTTTTACAGGTAGCATTTACCTTTGAACAAGATGCAAACGCAAAAGGAATTAAAATTATTTCAATGTATCACTCTGGTTTAGAGCATACCTTTGAATGGATAGTTGAATCTCCTGGTGCACATGCAATTCAGGATCTTATGGTGGAAACTAAAGTGGCAAAATTTAATGCGACAAAAATTGTTCCATTAAGAACAACCCAGAATATAGTGGAATACTTGCAAAGTACAGAGTGATGAAAATAATGCAAACTCCTTCCTTTTTCTTTTTCAGAACAAATCCTAAAAAGAATAGCTCAAATTCAAGTCTTCCACCTTACTCGAAACGAGCACTAATAGCTGTCTCAGTAGCTATTCCAATGGCCTTTGGATTAAACATTCCACTCAACACTTTAGGTACCTTCATGCCAGTATGGGCAATAATTATGATTAATGCAATTGTAATTCCCTCTTACATGACATTTATCATTCCAAAAGCCTCCAAAGCATTTGCCTCTTGGTTAAATTCTGCTACAGTAAAGGGAGTGAACTAAAATGAGTATAAAACAAGAATACAGAAATCAAAAGTTCTTTCGTCTGTTAATTGCTGGACTAGTTGGAACTTTGGCATTTTACATTGCAGCATTTATTGACATGGAAATTACTGGAATACCGCTAGACATCTCAGTTGTCTTAGGACAGTTGGTTGCTGGAGAAGACGAATCAGCCATAATTATTGGAAATATTTTCCATATTACTAATGGAATATGCTTGACATTATTCTTTGGATATGTCTTTATGCCTATTTCAAGGAAAATTCTAAACAGTCGAATATGGTTGCATGGGATAATTTTTGGAGTGATTGTAACTGCCACAACTGTATGGTTTGGAATGTTTCCAGCTTTAGGAGCTGGTATTGCAGGATTAAATATTGCCCCTGAAGTTCCAGCAATGACTATGTCTAGACATATCATATTTGGTGCAGTAATTGGTATTCTATCAAAATCACTCTATGAGGAAAGGAAATGACTGAATTAATCAAAAGTAAGGAATGTCCAAAGTGTGGTTCTGAAAAAATCCAATGTAATGATGACAATTTCTCGTGTAATAACTGCGGATTATCTTTTAGCTGTTTTGGAGGTCAGAATGAATAAAATATTCTATATGATAATTCCAGTTCTTGCATTTTCTGTAATATTTGTAAATGCTTTTTTTGGTCATTTGATTTTTGCATCAGAAACCCAAGAGGTTGTCAACAAATATTCAGTGTATGTTCATTTGCTTTCTGAATGGAATAGTGAATCAAAAAATATCATTTTTCATGTAACAAACACTTGGCACAAATCAGAAAAAATTAGCGATGTAAATCATGTCTTTAATGCAGAATTCAAGGAATACAATACAAATCAGATTCATGAAATTAATGACAAATCTTATGTTGAATTAAAACACGAATTTAGTGACTGTCAAGAAGAATGGCAATCAATGCTGTATAGAAAAGCTGTAGATGCTGTAAGACATGAGATAGAATATGTCCAAGGGCAACAGCTAAGTACGGATCCTAGCATTTCTGTTTATCCGAATATCGATAACAAAAACTATGATAATTCAAATCAGCAATCAAAAATTAAAAATGGATATGTTCAGTTTTTTCCTATTTGTACATCAAAGAATACTACATCATATGATTACAGTGTAAAAACGGATAACAAAGATTTGGGTTTTGATGTATATTTTGTTCCATCATCTATTCAGCGTGAACATTTTGCAAATTCCAAATTTGATTATTACATTGAATCTGGTTGCTATGGCCAAAACAAACAAAGCTACAGCGGGACTTGTAATAATATCAAAAAAGATAGTGGCCTACTAGTAATCTTCCCTGATAATCTCAAGCCATGGACTACAAAGGTTACAGTAAATCTTTATGAAAATAATTAGATTTTTTCAAAGTTCTATTTTCTTTTCCAAATGAATTGATTGTAAATCAACTCTGGTCGTATTTGTCTAAATGGTTGTGCGCCACCTACGTACCACTTTGTAAAGAATTCATACAAGTGCAATCTGAGAGACTGAATATACACAATCAATCCTTCGATCATCATAATTCCCAAGTTACCTCCAATTATCATTGCCATTGCTCCACCTGATTCAGAACCACCTAAAGATGTGAATGCATTATTTACTGTCATCAGCAAAGCCGCATGCACAAGTAACATAATTCCAAGTCGAGCATAACTGATTGTGTGAGCTAGACTCTCTACTGTTTTGCCTAAGAGGACCTCCATTATGACGCTAGCAGGATCCGCCCCGTCTTCAGGATGTTTCTTTGCATGCATTACACCGCCAACCATCATGATAACCATTGATGCAATTACTATAACAACTGAAATTCTTGTAACAATCCAAACCACTGCCCAATCACCAAGGAACATTGTAACCCAAGGAACTGCTTCTGTGTGAACTTTGGAATACATGTTCATGACATCATACTGTGAACCAATTGCACACATCATGATTACGACAATTCCTCCGTAGAGTGTAATGTTTGGAATTGCTTCAGTAAAGACTACCATCTTGTGTCCGTCTTTTAGTAATCTAATTACGCGTAGAGTCATTGCCCAAACCAAATGTACAATTCCGATGAACAGTGAAACTTTGAGAATGTTGATTACTTGTTCAAATGTTAATTCTGCAACACTGAGAATTCCGACTATCCAACTTACTGAATGCAACGCTCCTCCTGTTTCTAACAGTCCTTCAAATGGACCCATATGATCAAGGTGGAAACCAAACGCTTCTCCTGCCGCCACTCCCGCAATTGCTGCTGAGGCACCGGAAATAGCAATTAGCATTCCCCATCTAGATAGTTCACCCTGGCCCTTAAACTTGAACAACAAACCTAATGCCATTAGTAATAATCCGTGACCCATATCTGCAAACATTAGTCCGTAGAAAATTGGCCACATTAGAGCAATCATTGGGGTTGGATCTGGTTCTCCAGCTTTTGGAATTCCCTGACTTTTCGTGATTACTTCAAAAGTTCTAACAAATTTTCCATTGTTAAATAATGTTGGAATTTCTTCTTTTAGTTTAGGATCAGTAATATCTTCTACAACTGACATCCACTGTTTTGTTGAATCTGTAAATTTTGCTTCCATCTTCTTTGGAATGAAACCCTGAATTACTGCAAAGTTTTTAGTCCCACCTGGCTTTCTCAAAGTTTCAAGTACGTCTTTTGCAACTAGTGCTTTTTCATGAAGTGATAAAATGTCTCTTCTGATTTTTTTTGTTAATCCTGCTAGCTCTTTTTTAATTGAAGCTTGTTTTGCAGTTAATTCCTTAATTTTTGATTCTGCAAGTGCATAAGCCTCACTAGGAATTTGAGGGAAACCTTCTGGGATTTTAAATGTATTGGAATTGAAACTTCTTAAGACTTTGAGAACTTTTTCAGAATCTGCAGTACCAGAGATTACCAGAATTGCTGATTTTTCTTTGCTTTCTAAATCATATTTGTAAATTGTAATGTCTTCAAGGGAACGACTTATTTCATCAAAGTCTGCAGAATTAATTACAAAGAGATTTGTAAAAAAGTATTTCATTAAACCAAATCCAGAAAGATCCATATTCATCTTTTTGATTATCTCTAGGGTATCTTTGAGTGCCTTGTATTCTTCAATGGAAAGTCTAGTGTTTGCTGCATCTTCTAATAATTTTGCGGGAGTGTCAATAATGGCAGGAGCCTCTTTGATTAGTCCTTCTACCATGTCTTCAATTTCGTTAATCTCATAGTCTTTTTTCTTAATTATGGTTCCTTTGAATAAAATCTCCATAATTCCTACAGTAAGAGGAATACCCATTCCTTTGATGACGTCATCAATTGATTGATAGGTTTGTTGGGCTTTTAGTAGTAAATCATCAATTTCAGGAGTTACTAGATCGCTAGAAGAATCAATTTTGTGATACCATTCAAATTCAGTTAATCTTGAAACTGCCCTTGGAGACTCACTTCTAGGCAAAATTACAGTTCCTAGTTTTAGATCAGCTATTCCCAAGACAAATTTTAAGTATTTTCATTGAGTTTAATATCTTTCTGATTTTCTTCCCAAACATTAAAATCTATTATAAGTCAACGGCACCCATTGGCATCTAATTCTGCATTAGAAAGTACGATTGATAAAATTCTAAAAAACACTGAACAAGATATTTTGGCAAATATTAAATCTGGATTAGATGATTCACAACAAAATCTGGATGCTGCTATTCCTAGATTGGAGAGTGAATATGATAAAATTATCTCAGATGGTAAAAAAGAGGCTGATAAGATTGAAAAACAGATCACAGGCAGTTCTGATATTGAAGCCAGAAACAAACAACTTATGGCATTAGAAGAAGCAGTTGACAAGGTGTTTTCTACAGCATTGGACCAAATTGCAAATGTTGATCGTAGCGGTGACTATTCAAATCTCATTAAGACTTTGATTAAAGAAGCAACTCAAATTTTAGGTACTTCAGAAATCTCGATTTCTACAAATGCAAAAGATAGGGATGTTGTTCAATCTGCATTATCTCAATTCCCAGGATCTGAGTTATCGTCTGATACAATTGATTGTCTTGGAGGAATTAAGGTAAAATCTAAAGACGGTGCAATGACATTTGACAATACTCTTGATGCAAGAATTGAGCGTTTGAAGCCTTTAATAAGGAAAGAAATTGCATCCAAATTCGGAGTGGGAATTTAAAAATGGCAGCTCAAGGTAGAATTGTTTGGGTAAGTGGCCCGGCTGTAAGAGCGGATGGTATGTCTGATGCAAAAATGTATGAGACTGTAACTGTAGGAGATTCAAAATTAGTAGGTGAAGTTATTCGATTAACTGGTGATGTAGCATTTATTCAAGTATACGAGTCAACAAGTGGATTAAAACCAGGTGAGCCTGTTGTAGGTACTGGAAATCCGCTCAGTGTATTATTAGGTCCAGGAATTATTGGACAACTTTATGATGGAATTCAAAGACCACTAAGAGAATTATCTAAAGCGTCTGGTTCTTTCATTGGAAGGGGCATCACAACATCTGCTGTGGATATGACAAAAAAATACCACTTTGTTCCAACTGCAAGTAACGGAGATGAAGTTGCAGCAGGAAATATTATCGGAACTGTTCAAGAAACTGATCTTATTGAACACTCTA
>JAOUAE010000126.1 GCA_029861085.1 Candidatus Nitrosopumilus sp.
GTCAAAAGCTGTTCTTTCAAAAATGTCAGACGTTAAAAGTGGGGCAATAGTAAACATTGGATCCATTTCAAGTGAAAGGGCAGTGCCAAGAGTTCACTTGGCAATATATTCATCAACTAAAGCTGCAATATCCATGTTTACAAAATCAATTGCAGTAGAATATGCAAGAAGAAACATAAGATGCAATTGTGTTAATCCAGGAATTATTAATTCAGGAATGATAAAACCATATCTTGATGATCCTCAAGCAAGAAAAGTTCTTGAAGAACGATTACCTCTTGCAAGAGTTGGCGAACCAGTAGATGTTGCAAATGCTGCACTCTATTTAGCCTCAGACGAAGCAAATTGGGTTACAGGATCTATTCTAAATGTAGATGGCGGCAAATCAGCTTCAGAAGGATAATATTTTATTTTTAAATCCAATTCAAGATGAAGAGAACTTATAATTATTCTTCCTCTTATATGCACGATAGCTAAATCCGGTAATCAACATGATAATTCCAGAAACTGTAGACCACATAATGAAAGGTAAGAATTCAAACTCATTCATAATTTATCACCAATGAATAAACATCTAAAGCTTGGGTTTGAGAGATAGGAAAAAACACTATCGTCTGAAACATCTAAATAGATTTAACACGGAACAAATTCATGCCTGAATTCATTTGTTCTGATTGTGGGAAACGTCTATTTCACGAAAACGAAACTACTTTAAAAATTGAGGAAACTATTCATTCAAAATTCTGTAGAAAAACAGAGGGCGAAACTCACAGTTTTATGCATAGAGACCCAGCACACATGGAAACATTTGATTCAGAAAGAGAAAATGACACATCAGGCACCCCAGTATTAAAAAAATAATCCGTACAACAGACCTCAAAATTATATCCTAGACCATTATGATTCAAATTAATTGTCAGAAGAACACCATTACGATTTAGTAGTTGTAGGAGGAGGACCAGCAGGATCATCAGCTGCATTTACAGCTGCAAAGAACGGAGTTAAAGTAGCTTTGCTTGAAAAAGAAAATTCAATTGCAGAGACAGTTAGGACCAGCGGAGTCACATGGATTCAAAGTATCAAAGAATTTGGAATTCCAGATGATTGCTATAATCCAATCAAAAATTTTTCATTTTGTTCTCCTAATAACGAAGTCACCATAAGCGATTCAATTCCAAGGGCAGCAGTTTTGGATGTAAGAAAAACATACAGGTGGTTGGCGCATGAAGCTGAACAATTAGGAGTAGATATTTTTGTTAAAATGAATGTTAGTGAAGTAATAAAAAATGAAAAAGGAGACATCGTAGGAGTAAAGGGTGATGGACCTGATGGAAAAGTAACATTTCATTCAAAAGTAGTGATTGATGCAAGTGGATTCACGTCAACTGTATGCAAGGCAATGGGATTTGTAACCCAATGGAAAAGATTTGGAGCAGGTGCAGAATATGAGGTAAAAGCAGAGAAAGCAGATTCAGAGACATGGTGGTTGATGGTGGGACAACAGTATTCACCTGCAGGCTATGCATGGATTTTCCCATTGGGAAATAACACAGTTAGGATTGGAGTAGGTGTAGGAAAACCAGAATCAAATGTAGACCCCACACAAAGACTCAAAGAATTAATGGAAAAGAAATTAGGTCCAATAAAAAAATTAGGAGAAATAACGCCGATAGAATTTCATTATGGTTTGATTCCAAATGACGGATTGTCAAGAAAAACTGTTTTTAATAATTTGATACTAGTAGGAGACTCAGCTGGACAAGCAAATCCACTAGTTTTGGAAGGAATCAGATATGCAATAAAATTTGGCAGGGTGGCGGGAAAAGTATCCGCTGTGGCCATAAAATCAGGTAAAACAGACAAAGATGCACTTTATCCTTATGAAGAAAACTGGAGAAAAGAGATTGAATCAAAAATTAATTCCGCAGGAAAAGTTCAAGACAGATGGATTGGTCTAACAGATGAAGAATGGGACAAAGAACTGGACATCATTAAAGAATTAAAATCTGAAGAATTCCTTGATTTCATCAAGGCAGATTTTGGTCTATCTAACATGATTAAATTGGCAACACATCATCCAAAACTTGCAGTTAGACAACTATTCAATTTAGTAAAAGGAAAGAAGTGATCATTCTACATTAAATAAATCAATGCTACTCAATCATGATATTATAATTGAGTAACATAAAAATCAGAATCAAATGAGCAAGATATTACTTAATTATTAAAAATCAAATATAAAAAATACGTAAAATTTGTTCATATTAAAGATCAACAAGACGAAGATTATAATGCAAATAAAAAAATATGAAAACATGGATAGCGTTAGAAAAACTTTTGATGAATGGGCTCAAAACGGACGAGCAGAATTGATGGAGGTAGAGCATGGAAAAAATGTTTTGAAGTTTTTAAAAACAATATCATTTGATAAACCATTCACATTCCTAGATGTGGGATGTGGAAATGGTTGGGTAGTAAGAAAGATTGCAAAAGAAGAAAAATGTAAAAAATCCACAGGGATTGACAAAAGTAAAAAAATGATCATTCAATGTAAAAAGAAAACAGAAAGTAAAAAAGAAGAATTCATCCACACAGATATTGAATCAATGAATTACAAAGGAAAGTTCAACTTTATTTTTTCTATGGAATCACTGTATTATTCAGATTCTATTGAAATTGCACTTGATAAAATATACAAATTGTTAAGACCGGGAGGACAGTTTTTCTGTGGAACCGATTTTTACACGGATAATAAAGCAACCGCACGGTGGGCAGGAAAAATGAAAATACAAATGCACCTTCATTCAAAAAAAGAATGGAAAGAATTCTTTCAAAAAACAGGATTTGATGTTAAAACCAAATACATCAAAGATTTGAACAATAAAAAGAAATGGAAAAGAGAATACGGAACTTTGTTCATAATAGGCACAAAACCTGAAAAGTAATACTCAAATCAAATAGACGAATACAGTCATCATGTGAGCTGGAGCACGACACGCTGCTACGGCAGAGGAAACTCCTCCCTCCATACAGGAAATGTGATCTGGAGATAGATAATCAGAGATGATTGGCAACGGAACAGAAAAAAATCCAATATGGCATACACAATGATGGCAAAACCTGAGATTCCCATAAAAGGAATGAAAAAGACGACCCGCATGGAGCAAAGCCAAACAGAACTCAAAGATCCTGTACTAAGTTCAGGTAGGCTGCAAAGCAAAATATCGTGAAAACAAAAGGAGGGTTACTCCCAGCACACATAATTTTTTTTATTTAAAATAATCAAAATTAAGCCTTGAGCAATTTATGATTGTTATAATAATTATTAGTGCAAATTTTACAAAATTAATTCAGTACCAGATTATTAAAAAAATCCTAATGCATCTTAGAATGAAATTGAATAAATTTAGAAATAATCTTATATTTTAACACAAATTATTAATCTGAAATTCTAACTCATTGAACTAACTTGTTCTTTGCAGATTTCAGCATTACAATTACAGGTTGCGTCACAAAGACATGCACCTTGCATTGCACAGTCACATTCAGAACCCATTTCAGTAGATGCTGCACATCCACATGCTGCCTCTTCCTGAGTTGACGGGGTTGCTTGTGGTGGAGGACTTTGTTGTTTAGTTTCAGCACTAACATTTTGCGGTTCATCATACATACTTCGTGTTTGTTGGTAACTAGAATCATCCTTTAGTTGAGCCTCACCTCTATTGGTTTGATAACCTCCAGCGGATGCACTGGTTTGATAACCTATAAGTCTATTAGGATCAATTCCTTGTTGTCCCTGTGATTGATTTTTCATTGATCTGTTACTAACAAAGAAAAATGCAATTCCTGCAACAGCTGCCATTCCAGCCATGCCATAGACTATCATTATTGGAAAACCACCGGTAGAAGTTGTTGCGAATCCCTCTGGGGGCGTTGGAGTAATACCAACAATTTCAACTCCATCTAACATATCCAAAGCACCAAATCCAATTGTGGATAAGTTAGCTGTATCTGCTGATTGTACACTTCTAACAACGTATGTCTTGTCTGCAACTACTTCAGCCTCAAAGACTCGTTCAACCTGTCTTCCTTCTCTAATACTACTTTCGCCCATAGTCCAACTAGACACAACAAATCCAGAGATGGACTCATCTAGTCCAAAGGTGCTAGCATCTGCATTGATTCCAGTTGGGTCAAACAAAAAGTGCCAGTTAGTTAAAGGCTGTTCCATAATAAAATCTGCGTTAAGGAGAGGCCTGTTAAGGACCTCTTCAGCAGCAGTTCCTGCAAAGAAAGCATAAACTTCAGGTTCTTGGTCTCTTAGAATGTTTATTGGAATATTAA
>JAOUAE010000026.1 GCA_029861085.1 Candidatus Nitrosopumilus sp.
TCGAATCTATTGTAGATAGAGAGATAGGAACAAACTCGAGACCAATAATTATTGTAGAAACAATGTCTGACGCTATGTATCTTAATGCATTTGACAAATTCTTACAAGATCCAAATATCTCAATGAATCCACTTAACGTAATTGCAGCATATAACAAAAATTCAGTTTTACCATTAGCAATTTTTTACAGAAATCATGGTTATAGAACATTTGTTTTATTAGATAACTCTGAAGAATCCAAACAAATTTCTGCCCAGCTAGTATCAAATGAATTTTCATCTATTCAAACCATCTTTTTTGAGAGAGAAGGAAAGAAACTTGAATCAATTGAAGATTATATTGCTCTTGAAGATTATTTGTATCCAGTAAATCAGACGTATGAAATAAAGCTAAGACATGAAGGATTTTCAAATCTTACACCTCAAGACGTCATATCCAAAGAAGGTAAAGGAATTTTGGAGAAATTAAGAAAAATATGGCAAGAGCATAGAGAAGAAGATTGGGAAGAATTTGATAATGAAGAAATTACCAGATATATTTGTGAGAAAATTACACTTGAAGAGACTAGCTTCCTATCAGATAAAACTAAAGATCAATTTAGATCATTGTATCGGCTAATTGCTGAGCGGATTAGACAATATCAAAACATTGCTACAAAACCCGATTTGAACAAATTCCAAAAATCAAAGACTTGAGATTTAAGAAGTTTACTCATGAAAAATGCAGAACTAAGAAATAGAAAAATATGGAAAATTCTTTAAGGTTTAAGTGAGAGATATGGAGATTCAATTACATGAATAGATCCTCTACCAGAGGAATTTTCCTTTCAATTGCATTATTATTTTCAATGACACTAATTATGTTTTCATCAAATGCATATGGTGAAGAAATCACAGTCAAAAGTATCGCATTAGAGGAAACAACTGTGTTGGAATTAACAAATGATTCAAATGATAATGTTAATACTTTAAGAATTTGGCTTGGAAGTGATTTTAGTTTCCAATCTTTTAAAACTGAAAAAGGATGGATTGGTGAGAAAACCCCACAAGGCGTCATAATTTTCACATCATCTGAATTAATTAAACCAGGAGAATCAGTAAAATTTGGAATAAAAACTGACAAACCTAGTTCAGGTATTAATTGGAAAGCATTAGACAGTAAGGGCACACAGATAGATACAGGCATATCTATTGCAGGGGAATTACCAGCAGTTGATAAAAATCTAAACTCTAATCAAGATTTAGAAAATACAAGTGAAAGCATATCAACTGAATCTACATTCAGAATAATTCCAGAGAAACCAAATATTGGTTCAACAATCAGAGTAACGGGAGATAATTTTGGGGCAACACAAGAATTTGATTTTTACATTGATACTAAAAAAATAGGCACTTTTGAAACAGATGGAAATGGTCATTTTATGACTACAATGAAAATTCCAGATGATCAAAAATCAGATAGAGTTGATTTTAAAATAAAAGATAAAGAGGGTGAAGAAATGAAACAAAGTCTAAGAATAGGAGATATAGTTAATCAAATTCCAGAGTCACAAAACATACCACTTACAATCAAAGGAATTCCAGAAATTATTCACAGAGGAGACTTTTTAGAAATATTTGGAACAGCACAAGTAGGAAGTGCAATTACAGGAACAGTTAGAAATGAGGAAGGAGAAATTATCGTTACCAGAACAGCAGAAGTAGATAGAGTTGGAAATTGGGAATTAGAAGAACCCGTGATTGTTGCATTAGATATGCCTTTTGGAAAATATACTGCAACAATTTCAGACGGTAGAGATGAAATTATAAAAAGTTGGACAGTAGAATCCGATAAAAAAATTATCATAGCTCCAATAAATTTAAAATTTGACCCAGGAGAAACCATGAAATTTAACGGTACAGCTATACCAAACAAACCAATTGAAATAGTGATAGAGGATCCTCTAGGAAAAGAAGTTGTTTCAGACATTATAGAAATTGGTAATTCAGGCTTTATACAATTTGAATTCCAAACTACACAAACATCATCAGAAGGAACATACACATTAATTGCCACTCAAGATAGGGATAAAGAATTTATTTATGCAGGCTTAGGACAGTTACCTACAATTCCAGTAAACCTAGAATTTGACAAACTGAGTTACAAATCAGGTGAAACTGCAATAATTACATTATCTGGAAAAGCATCGGAAATTATCAGTTTACTAATAATTGACCCTTCAGACAAACCAGTGGAAGATACAATATCCATCACATTACAACCAGATGGACGTGGGACACACTCCATAGACCTAAAAGGATATTCAGCTGGGGTGTATACTGCTGTGGTTAGCAAGGGAACTGCTCAAAGTACAGAAGTTTTCACAGTGGGACTACAAACGGGTTCTGGAGAAATTAAGATCAACACTACAAAAACAGAATATAATTCAGGAGATTCAATATTGATTTTAGGTGATACTGCTGCACCTAATGTTCTTCTTACGTTAACCATGATTAATCCTAACGGGGATGAAATTAAGATTAAAGAAACGTTTTCAGATAAAAATGGAAAAATTTCTGAGAATTCATTTAGAATACCATCAGATGCAATTCCAGGAACATGGAAAATTAATGCTAAAAGTGGTTCAAACTTTGTCAATACAGAAATCCAAGTATTAGCAGTTATTCAGGAAGGACTAGTTATACAAGTGGGAGAAGGACAAGACATCCCAGGATTTGGGAAGATAATAGACATACATGTTTTCGGAGCAAAAAACACAGTTGTTATTGAAATTATTGCAGAAGATGGTGAGATAATTGAAGAACTCTCATTTCCAGCATCAAATGAAGGCGAAATCAATCAACCATGGATAATTCCTCGAGAGACTGAACCTGGAACATATACAATTAAAGTTGCAGATGCATTCAATGATGCTGAAACGACTTTTGAAATTCAATGATATCAAACAATTTTATTTCAGATAATTTGATGAAATACAATGAATCTAAAAGACAAAATATCAGAGCATTCAAATTTTCCTAAAAAAGGCATTTTATTTAGAGACTTTAGTCCAATTTTAAAAGATCCATCAGCATTATCCTTTATTGCAGATGAATTTTCAAAATATTTCCACCCGAATGATATTGATGTTTTTGCAGGAATTGAATCAAGGGGATTTATCCTAGCCTCAGTTTTAGCCTCAAGATACAATAAAGGTATGATAATGATTAGAAAAGCTGGGAAATTACCTGGAAAAACTACTAAATTAGCATATACAATTGAATATGGAAAAGATACCATAGAAATTCAAAAAGATATTATCAAAGAAGGTGAAAAAATACTCATTTGCGATGATCTACTTGCAACTGGAGGTACAGCAAAAGCATCTGCAAAATTAATTGAAAAAAGCGGTGGAAAAATTTCAGGATTTGCATTCATAATTGAATTGACAGATCTTAATGGAGTCAAAGGAATTAGTAAATACAATTGTAAATCATTGGTGAAATACTAATGGAAAAAGATGTAGAAATAGGAATTTTTGGCGGTACTGGGATTTACGATTCAGGCTTACTAGAAAGTCCACAAGAAATTGATATTGATACCCCTTATGGAAAACCGTCAGATACAATAACAGTTGGAATGTTCAATGGAAGAAAAATTGCATTCCTACCCAGACATGGAAAAAAACATACTATTCCACCACATATGATTAATTTTAAAGCAAATATTTGGGCATTCAAAGAGTTAGGAATTACTAGAATTATAGCACCTTCAGCAGTTGGAAGCCTAAAAGAAGAATTTGAACCAGGGCATTTTGCATTACCTACACAATTTTTGGATTTTACAAAATCAAGAGATGGTTCATTTTCAGAAGATGGAAGAGTCATCCATATTTCAATAGCAGATCCTTTTTGCCCAGAATTACAATCATCAATTCTTCATGTTACAGAGAACCAAGATATGAAAATACATAAAGAATGCACATATGTCTGCATTGAAGGTCCACGATTTTCAACTAAAGCTGAATCAAAATTTTATAGAACCACAGGAGCAGAAATTATTGGTATGACGCTTGTTCCAGAATGTCAACTAGCAAGAGAGGCTCAGATTTGTTATGCTTCAATTTCGACAGTTACAGATTATGATGTTTGGGCTGAAAAACCGGTTACAGCTAAAGAAGTTATGGAAACGCTTTCAAAAAATGTAGAGAGAACAAAGAAAATACTAACAGAATTAATAGAAAAAATTCCTAAAACTAGAAGCTGTTCATGTGAGAAAGCATTAGCAGAAGCAGAATTTTAGTCATCAAGAAATAGAATCAATAGTGACTTTATCACATCGGTCTTTAAGTAATTCAGAAAAAAACACAAAACGAATGCAGATTCAGAGCATGCAGGACAAAATTACCAGATTCCTTGAGAGAAAGTTTAGAGCATCTCACAGTCTTTCTACAAAAAATACCTACAACTCGGCACTAATGCGATTCATAGAGTTTCTGCATGTACAATATGATATAGATATTGAAGAACTGTTACAAAAAATAAAAACAAATCAGATAGACCCAATTGATACCTTGGATACCTTTTACTCTTTTTTAGCCAAATACAAACGAGAAAGTTCAGAGAAAATAGGATACAGCAACCATACAATATGTGATTACATCACAGTGGCAAAGGAGTTTCTAAATGGAGAGGGTTGCAAGATATACCAAGAAGACCTAAAGCAGAGATTCAGACTACCACGAAAAACCAATGTCTATGAAAAGGGACTGACAAAAGACATCATCAACAGAATAATCAGACTGGCAAACCCCAAGCTAGCAGCAGTCATACTCATTTCATGCTCCGGTGGAATGAGAATTGGAGAAATCACGCAGCTTAGGCTATCAGATATTGATTTTACACTAAATCCAGTCACAATTACAGTCAGATCAGAGACTACAAAGACTAGAGAAACAAGAATTACTCACATTTCATCCGAAGCTGTCAGTTCTTTGAAGGACTATCTTTCCAGACAAAAATCACCAAAACAAAATGAAGATTATGTGTTTTTGCTGCAACATGAGGACAGACTCAGACATCTCAAAGAAAGACTGTCCAAAAATCAATACAGCAATAATGGTCTTAAAAAAATGGACAAGAAGAACATCAGAATATTAGAAGATAATTTGAAGACCACAGCCAAAGAAGACAGATATGCCAAAAGTGTGCTAGCTACAAATCATAATCTGGAAAAGCAGCTATCAAATCTGATCAAGAACATTCCACAGCTTAATGCAAAAAATGAAAATGGTAGAAGTTCAATTCACTTTCATGCCTTTCGTGCATGGTTTAAGACTCAGATTACTGATGCACATCAATCAGATTTTGCCGAAGCCTTGATGGGCCACAAATCACTCAGATTACTTTACTATAGACAAAACGACAAGGTACGAGCCAAAACATATCTTGACGCAGAGTATGCAGTAACAATTTCAGATACTGAAAAAATTGACAGAAATTATTCAGATATGCAAAAGGACAATTCAGAATTGAGAGGGATTGTTGATTCGTTATCAAGGCAGATTGATAGTCTGGAGAGAAAAATTGAAATTAATGATTAAGAAAAGTATTTCACGTAAACTAATTTTTTTTCACATGTAGTGTAAAGTTTGTGATCCAAGGAGATGATGAACTAAAAATTTCATGAATGGTATGAATGACTCAAAGTGTGAAGAGCATTATTGGAGCCCAAATGGATCTTATTTTTGCATACATTGCGGAACAGACATTAACGAAAATCAGAATTGATACTATCATGTGAATTGAGTCTGTAAATTTTAGGGGTTCAAAGTCAATGACAGGATTGAGTCAAAAAGTTTCAAGCCAACAGATCTGAACTCGTGGAACTATTACTTTTGAGCGTAGATTTGACGTCTTTCTTAATGTTAGACTTTTGAA
The DNA here is from genome assembly GCA_029861085.1 of Candidatus Nitrosopumilus sp. The sequence goes on from JAOUAE010000026.1 coordinate 5,919, forward strand.
TAAATTTGTAATATACAAAAATCAGAATAGGCGATTTCAATAACACCAATATAAGCAAATAATCACTTAGCTCCAATCTAACTACTTTTCTTTTATCTTATAGATAAAATTTGAATATTATGACTCAAAAATCCAAAGAAATCATTTTGCGAATCTGGATCTTCACCGTAGATGTATCGTTTCAATAATGATAAAAAATTCTGAAAGGAAAAGAGAACTAATTCATAATCCTATCTAAGATTATGAAAGTTATTTTTGTGGTTTATCTTCTTTGGATTTTCTGTGAAAACCGACCATTTCTTTAAGATCTTTTTTGATTTGGTTATACGAGTCAAGTTCGCCCTGACAGAAGTTAAGACGCTCATCAAATTTCTTGATTTTATTTTCAATTGAAATTATTCTTTCTTTTAATTCTCGTTCTTCTGTTGGAATATTTTCTTTAAATTCATTATACAATAAATCACGTAAACCTTCAGCATTATGCAAAATTGTTTCCATAATTCCCTCTAATCCTTCTCCCTCATTATATCCTAAATCTTCAGGAAGTTCAAAAAGTAAAATCTCATCACTTTTTTTTAAAAGTTTGAGTGAAAAATTATAACACTCATCATACATTTTCACTATCTTTTCAAATTCATTCTCAGAATCAGGACCATGATCCTCATATCTATCTAAAATAAGATCAAGTCTTTTAACTACAGTAGTGATGTCAAGTTTTTTCTTAACCACATATTTTTAATTATTTTCTGGTTTTTAAATGAGACCAAATTAATAATACAAATTACTCTCCACTTAACTTCTAATTCATAATCTCCATTAGGATTACGTCATACTAAGAAAAATAATCCGTTGATTTACATATATTCTCCATAATCCCCATACTGGAAATACTCTGGTTTGTACCAAGTAGATGTATCGTTTCAATGATTGTAAAAAATTATGAAAGGAAAAGAGAACTAAATTTGGATTTTAACTCCATTAGAGAACTATTTTTGCGATGATCAAGTTTGAAATATAAAAATTCATGTTTCTTTGTTGAGATTTATAGATTAGTTCTATATAGAAAAAATGTTACAATATGTTTGAGAATTATTCATCAGCAGATATCCAAGAAGTTATAGAGGTAAACAAACTGGTTGTCTCTCATGATAACGAACCACAGGGCGTATCAATGGATACTCTGAATGAAATATTTTATTACGTTAATTCTTTTAATGACATACCAGACCGAAGAGCAAGAATAATCAAAAAGGCAACATACATCCTTGCAGGAATATCTTACAATCAGCCTTTCGTGGAGGGCAATCGTAGGACTTCGTACTACATACTGAAAAGTTTTCTTGGTAGAAATGGATTTACCTTGAGATTTTACAATGATATGGACAAGAATCTTTTTGCGGATTTGTTAAGACGTACAGCCGAAGAAAAATTTGAGGACGATCCATCAATATACACAGAAGTAGAACATTATCTAAACCAGAAAGTAGAGAATGTAAAATTTGATTATTTGTAGGATAGCAATTCGAAAAGCTCAGGGTCTGCGTCTATCATGTCCTTTACTTCCTCAACCATCTTAGAATTCTTTATTCCTTTTGGGAGGGTCGCAGTCACTGACACACGTGTATAATGCCAAAATTACTATATAATCATTTTGCATTATTGTAATTCTACATTATTGTAATTCTACATATCTTCTTCATAATCCCCATACTGAAAATATTCTGGCTTGTACCAAGTACTGCTAGAATTGTAAAAATCACACTCGTAGTACATTGGATGTAATGGCCATAGTCTTTCTTGTTCTGTCATGTACTTGTTTAACCAATCTTTTTTTGCCAAGTAATTTTGGGTTTTGTGATGATTCTAGTGTGAATTAATTATATTCCTCATCACTATACTCGTATTTTTCCCATACCTCATCAGACCATTTTGATCTGTCAGTGCCATATTTTTCCAGAAACTCTGCTTCTCTTTGTTCCATTTGTTCTTCTATCTCTTGTGATTTCTTGTCTAGGTGTTCTAGTTCTTCAGTTGCATAATCTCGCATCTCTGCAAACATTCGAAGCGAATATCCTGCCATCAAATAATTAGTGCAAACACTCAATCCAAGCTCTTTCATTTTCTCGAAGATAGATTTTGCAGTAGATAGATCACATTTTGTAAGTTTGATTATTTCATAGAGCAAATCATCTTCTTGTAAATTTGATTTTGCAGCTAAGACAAGATTTCGTGTAATGTCAATGATTTTTTGCTCCTCAATTTCAGGAGATGTTTTGTTACTTGCAGAGTCTAGTTGCATCTTCAATTCTGCTGCAACATTCGGATTCTTCAGATCCCATCTTAAAACCATCTCAAAACAACAAACAAATGAAGAATGTCTAGATGGACTCATTACAAAAATTGGAGCGTATGTAATGTTTTGTTATCTAAATTCATGGAAATTAATCTCGGATAAAAATACCCATCAACAAAATAAAGAGTTACGTGACAATTGGGTTGAAAATGCAGCATCATTGAAAGAAACGATAGGGAATTTGGACGGATTTATGGCTCGCTCATACTATTTGAAAAATAAGAAAAAATTGGATGCAATGACAAATCAAGAGCAGCGTAATTTATTTTTGGAATTCAATTCAAAACAAGCAAAAAAACTTGAAAAATTATTACTAAAAAAAATACCAGAGATGCAACAGGTTGAAGATGTTTGGGAAAACCTGAAAGCAGATGACTGGAAGTACATAAATTATAATTTAGTTACAGGTAAAGCATCATTTAGAAAAGAATCTCGTAAATCAATGACTAATCAGGCGTAGATAATCTAAAAAATCAACTTTCATGAGCACATTTGTGCCTGGATTTTCATCTTTAAATCAGATAGAGTGTCACTAAAATTAATCAAATGAGTGTAACGTGGAGAGAAAGACTAAGTCAAAGAAGACGGGAAATTGGAATAGAAGGCCCAGAATATGACTACATACAGAGGTACATCGAGTCCTATTGCTCTGAGGCTGACCGTCTGTGCAAAAAAATTGACATGAACAAAACAGTAGATGAAGTAATAGACTCTATGAAAGATAGAAAGTTTGACGATTTTACTAAAGGAGTGATTAGTTCTATTCACAAAAAGAGGGGCTATGATCCGGATGATGGAGATAAAAAAGAAATCACTACCTTAGCTTAAGTAAAGTATCAAGCAGAAAATGGATTTTCATTTAATTTCAATAAATCAAAACCTGCATATTATTTTGAATTTCTTTTTTCCTAAATGTTTCTCATTAATTATTATTCAGTTCAATTTAATATTTGATTTAAAATCTCCAGCAAAGAAGAGAACAGTTTTACGCTTCATAAAAACAATGATCCTATACAGATTATTAATTAGGTAAAAAATAAAAAAATAAAAAACAATCACACTAGTTTTTTTGTGTGAATGGGGTCATCCAAGATTGGATGATGTTTTTGTTTAAATCAGCAAATGCATTTACGTTATCGTTAAATGTTTTGATATTTTGTACGGTTGCGTCAATTGTTGTTTTTACCAATTGGTTGTTTATTGTACTTGCTTGGACAATTTGCTTGTTGGTATCAACAATTGCAGTTTTTGCAGAATCAGGAATATCAGTTTTCATTCCAGCTTTTTTTGCAAATTCTTGTTGCATAGATACTGAAGCATCGATTGTTTTTTCGCATGTTTTCATACATTCTTTTTGTAAATCTGTTGCTGCTTGAAAATACTGAGGGGTATTTTTTGAAATATTCTCAAAGTATTTTTGAACATTTTGCTTGTATAATGAATATACATCGCTTGATTGTGTTTGAGTGCTCATATCAAACCACTCTGACAGCATCAATATAAACTATTGGTAATGAATGGTAATGGTTGGTAAACAATACCAATCTATATAACATGGAATTTGATACGATTTTCATGGCTTCATACAGAACAAGCATGCAGATTGTTGGAGATCTTTTGACTGCCACAAAAGAGTCAGGCCAGGAGGGAATTAAAACAACTGCACTAATTTCAAAGGCCAATGTACCACATTCCCGATTATCAAAATTAGTATCAAATCTTATTGGTTCTGGGTTGATTAACAAAATTGAATTTGATGGAAAACACATCTTTGTTATTACTCAAAAAGGGAGAAAGTACCTGGAGTCCTACCAAAAATTCTCTACTGTCGCAGAATCCTTTGGGTTAGAGCTCTAGAATTTTCTCAAAAAGAAAAACAATGATTCAAAAGTTTGTTCAAGTCGGATCTCATAAAATTCGATATATTGAAGCTAGCAGTAACTCAAAAAAAGTACTTGTGTTAGTCCATGGTCTTGGTGCATCTGCAGAAAGATGGGAACATGTAATTCCAGAATTGAGCAAGAAATACACAGTGATAGCACCTGATCTGCCGGGATTTGGATATAGTGATAAACCTTCATTGGATTATACGCCACAGTTTTTTGCAGAATTTCTCTCTGATTTCTTAGAAACTATTGATATCAACCGTTGTAGCATGATTGGCTCGTCTCTAGGCGGCCAAATCATAGCCGAGTACGCTATGACATATCATGAAAAAATAGAAAATGTTATTTTGGTTTCACCAGCAGGAGTTATGAAACATCTTACTCCTGCCCTAGAAGCTTATGTAACAGCCGCACTTTACCCCGATCCAGATACTGTTTCCTATGCTTTTCAGATGATGTCAGGGGCAGATGAGGAAGTTCCTGTTAACGTAATAGATGATTTCATAGAAAGAATGCTGATGCCAAACGCAAAGATGGCCTTCATGTCATCTCTCCTGGGTTTGAAAAATGCGGATGTGATTAACCATAGACTTGTCAATATTTCGGCATCTGCTTTAGTAATTTGGGGGGAGAATGATCCTGTCATTCCGATAAAGTATGCAAATGATTTTGTTACATCCTTAAAAGACTGTCAATATATTGAGATGCAGAATTGTGGCCATACACCGTATGTTGAAGATCCAGAAAGATTTTCAGATTGCGTATTGGATTTTTTAGACAATAGAGGAGTTCTCGTTATGATTATGAAAAAACTTATGGGGAGATACAGAAAAAGGTTGTAAGATAATTAGAGTATTTCAGTTAAAATTGTGCAATAAAATTACTATAAAGTTTATTTAATCATCAACAAACGATTCTTTTTTGAGTCCTTCTGGAAGAGTTAAATCCCCTTGAAGTAAATTTCTTTGAAGTAAATCAATAACTTCTTCAACATCATATCCTAATTTTTCTAATTCTTTTTCAGTGATTTGGGAAAGTTTTGCACCAATATTTTGTCCTCCTATCCTACCAAACGCAATGGCAGTAAAACGAAATTCATTTTCATCTATTGTAAAATTACCAGTGATCTTTGCAGCCATCTGACTTCCGTGAATATTATTAATGTGAACTTTAAGATCCATTTTAGAGATTAAATTTCTACAGCTTTGTTGACGTTGTCATCAACTAAAAAGCTCCAATGTTTATTATCATCAACTTTGAAATCATTAACCTTAAGTGGAATTACTTGTTCATCTAGACATTCATGCTTGATTTCGCCATTTTCTTTTAATTTTACTAATTTCCATTTGTATTTTCCTTGTTGTAATTTACATACAGTTACGGCCCATTTTGCGTCAACGTCGATTTTTGGCATTCCCACCGTATCAGCGAGTTCTTCAATTCCAAGTTGCTTTTCTTCACAGAATCTTTTCTTACAGACACCACATCTCCATACATCAACTGACCCTATTGTACGCTCATCGATATTGATGTTTATTACACCAAAATAGACTGGTTGATGTTTACAACTTTCAGTGTCAATATTCAATGCTGTTGATAAATTTTTAGCATTATTTAGTTCTTGCATCATCATAAGATTTTTCTAAAATTACGCCGATATTATCAACCGTTTTATTTTGTTTAAATTCAATTTTTTCTCTCTCACACATCTTTCTATACATGTTAACTGCTGTAAATCTAGGATGCATAGCCTCAAATTCAGTTTCAGAAATATCAATAAATGCGCCAAGAGCCATTAGATCTTTAGAGGCTTTTTTAGTCTCATCAAGTGAGAGTTTTAATTTTTCAGCAATTGTTTCAGGAGTCATCTTGCCATTACATGTAACTAACAAATATACTTTAGCCTGAATAGGTTCTAATCGAATTTGAGAGACTAGATCGTTTTCAATTCCAGAAAAAGACATCGTTTTTAAAATAAACTATAACAACATAAAACATGATCTGTGAAGTTATTTTTTAACAAGCATCTTTTTAGAAATTTTCAAGGAAAACCCCATTGCAATAAAATGAACAACTGCACCTACAATTACAGCATAAATCAAGTTATCTAAAACAATCCAAATAAGAAGAAATGTAATAATTGATGGAACAGTGATAATAGTGGCAATCATGGTTCCTCGTAATGCAATTTCACGTATTGAGAGTTTAGGTTGTTTATTATCAGTCACATTTAAAATTTCAAAAATGGTAATAAAAACTGAATATATTTTATCAAGTATTTAATTTAGTTGAATTCCCAATTAAAATCCAAAATTAAGAAACATTCAAGCGGGAAAAATAGTTTCAGAAATAATGAAAATCATAGTCTAAATTTAATTTAATTGATTCTTAAGTAAGAAGATTAGCAGAGAAATATGTCAGAAGAAAGAAAAATGTACCCTATGAAATGTTCCGATTGTGGAACAGATTCAGAAGTACCTTTTGAACCAGAAGCAGGCAGACCGGTATATTGTAAAGAATGTTTATCAAAACATCGTAAGTAATAGTCCATAGTTTAATTAGTTTTGAACTTAATTATTTTACCGATATACAAAACCCATATTTTGTTTAATTATGAAGTACTAAATTGCCATAGATACTTTATATTTGGTAGACCCCAAATTGTACTGTTTGGCAAGTTACAAAGGAACATATTCAAATAATCAATCAATAAATTTTGTAATACCTATCATTATAATTTTATTTTTAGGAATTATCTATATTATGACACAGAGAGCAGATTCAGGTTTTGTGAGTTTTATACTAATAGGTGCAGCAGCACTTACAATGTTTTATTGGGTTAGAGTTCTAAAGAAAATGACAAAAGATCAAAAACCGTCATACACTCAGGCAAGAGAACAGGAAACAAAAAACTGGGTTTATGATCTAATTAAAGATAAAGAAGAATTTGTTTTTGTGGCGGAAGTACCTGGCCCTGAAGATAAAATTGCAGTCAGACTTGTAGATGGAATTTTATACATACGTGGAACGTCTGGATTTTCAAAAGAAATCCCCATAAAAGATGCAAACGCAATGCAAATATTTGATTTCAAATATAGAAACGGTGTATTAACACTAAGAATAAAGTAACTAGAGGCTTTTTGCCAATTCTAATTTTTGTGGCAAGC
>JAOUAE010000127.1 GCA_029861085.1 Candidatus Nitrosopumilus sp.
TCTAATGCATTTTCATATGCAAATTTTCCAGTTTCTTCTAAAGTGAGGTTGGGTTTTGAATAAAATTTCTCGTCGTCTGTAAGCTGAAAATACAGGTTCACATCAAACTTTTCTTGTAACCATTTTGCAAACATCCATGGTACCAAATGTCCAATATGGGTGTGACCTGATGGACCTCTTCCAGTATAGAGAAAGAATTTGTTGCCTTTTTCATATTCATCAAGAATTCTATTCATTTCTCTATGGGAGAAAAAAATACCTCTTTTGAGCATAAAATAATCTTCACCTGTAATTCTCTTGATCCTTTCTAGCAATTCTGAAGAAATCTTTTCAGTACCAAATTTCTTGATTAATTTATCATAATCAATATCACCTTCAACATGCCAAGGAGTTACAATAAAGTCATCGGCATACATTCATCTTGACTTAGGTTAAGGTTTAAAAAGTCTTTTTCGAATTCTTTGCTGTTGTCACAAGTTTTTCATGATATTGAAAAAAAAATTATTACTTCGCTAAGAGATAATCCAAAACAATCTCCTGAATCTCTAGAAAAATCTACGCAACTTTCACCTGATCAAATTAGACGGGGAATTGAATGGCTAAAGCTAAAAGATTTGGCAATTGTCACTGAATCAAAAACAAGCATAATCAGTTTAGGTAAAAACGGAATTGAATCTTTTCAAAAAGGATTGCCTGAAAGAAGATTGTTGGATTTACTAAAGACTGGACCTCAAAAATTATCTGATTTACAAAAAGAACTTGGATCTGTTTTTGGACCTTCAATTGGATTAGCTAGAAAAAATAATTGGATTGAAGCATCATCTGATCAAATTTCTCTCAAAACTTCACCTTTGGAACTCCCAGGCGAAAAAACCCTTCGACTTATTGGAGATAAGAAATTACCTCGAGACAAAATTGACAATAATGACTTATCCGGACTTTTGAAAAGGCCTGATTTTATAATTGAGGATATTGTAAAGACTAAAGATATTGTTTTATCTGACTCTGCAAAAACAATAAAGCTTTCAGATTCTTCTGGAGAAATTGATGTTGAAGCAAAAGTTCCAGAAATTTTTGTTGCAAGAACCCATCCCTTAAAAGATACCATAGATGAAATTCGTGAAATTTTTGTCACGTTGGGTTTTTCCGAAATTCTTGGAAATATGACCCAATCAAGCTTTTGGAATTTTGATGCCCTGTTCACACCTCAAGATCATCCTGCAAGAGAGCTACAGGATACCTTCTATCTGGATAAAATTTCTGCTAAAAAAATTGGAACCCTTGAACAAATCAGAAAAGTTTCTGAATCTCACAAAAAAAATTGGAGATATCAATGGGATATCAATGAAGCACGAAAAATGGTCCTGAGAACCCACACTACCTGCGTAACTATCAAACACTTGGCTGAAAACAAACCTGATGAGGCACGAATTTTTTCATTAGGTCGAGTATTTCGAAATGAAAAGGTTAGTTACAAACATCTTGTAGAATTTAATCAAATTGAGGGAATTGTAGTTGGAAAAGATGCCAATTTGAGAAATTTAATGGGAATTCAGCGTGAATTCTACAAGCGAATCGGAATCACAAAAATAAAATTCTGGCCAACATTTTTTCCATATACTGAACCATCTCTTCAAACAATGGTGTATAATGAAAGGTTAGGAAAATGGATTGAACTGTTTGGAATGGGTATTTTTAGACCTGAAGTTACTAAACCTCTTGGAATTACTAAATCCGTATTAGCTTGGGGTGGAGGTATTGAAAGAATTGCAATGCTAAAATATGGTTTAGATGATGTAAGAGAGTTTTACAATAACAACCTTGGTTGGTTAAGGAGTGCTACAAAATGCCAGTAGTTGAACTGTCTTATGCACGTCTTCAAAAATTAGTTGGGAAAGTTACAAAAAAACAAATTTCTGATTCATTGCCCTTTCTTGGATTGGATATTGAATCTGAAGATAAGGATCTAGTTAGAATTGAATATAGTCCAAACAGACCTGATTATTCAACTGATTTTGGAATTGCACTTGGCTTGCAAGGACTCCTGGGTATCAAAACAGGAGCAGTCAAACTCAAAATTAAAAAATCTGCTAAATATTCTCTATCTGCTAAATCTGGAATAGAGAAAATTCGTCCCTTTGTTACTGGGATTGTTGCAAAAAATGGAAAAATTGATGACAAAACAATCAAACAATTAATGACAATGCAAGAAGATCTTCATTTTGGAATAGGACGAAAAAGGAAAAAATCCTCCATTGGAATACATGACTTGGATAAGATTGCATTTCCTTTAGTTTACACAACTGCAAATAGAAATCATCAATTCATTCCCTTAAATTCTGAAAAGGAAATTTCAATTTCTGAAATATTGGCAAATACTGAAGTTGGAAAAAATTATGGTTCTCTACTTGGACAGTCATCTCAGGTGCCTTTAATCCTAGATGCAAATCAAAAAACAATCTCTTTTCCGCCAATAATTAATGCTGCAGTCACGACTGTCACCACTAAAACGAAAAACCTCTTCATTGAAGTCACTGGAATCAATAAGGAAGATGCTGAAGATATGTTGTCAGTTGTTGCAACCATTTTACAAAGTGCTGGTTTTACCTTAGAATCAATCAAAATATCTGGAATAAAAAATTCCTCACCAAAATTTGAAGAAAAGAAAATAACTGTCAATTCTTCTTTAATCAATCAAACACTTGGTTTGAATCTTAGCATTTCAAAAATTGTTTCATCGTTAAAAAAATCCAGATTAGATGCATTATCTAAAGGAGCAAATATCATTTGTACAATTCCTGCATTCCGGTTTGATATTTTCGGACCTATGGATTTAGTAGAAGAAGTTGCGTTAGGATATGGAATTCAAAATCTTGAACCATCGTTGTCTCCTTCTCAAACTATTGGCAATACAAATCCTGTATCACTTCAGCTAAAATCATTAGATCACACTATGATTGGACTTGGATATCTTGAAGCATTGAATTCAAGTTTGACTAGTAAACGTGTTTTGTACGATATGACTAATAGAGATTCTTCAAAAATTATATCTGTACTTGATTCAAAAAGTCTAGAGCATACTATCTTACGGGATTCTATACTTCCAGGATTGCTAGAAAATCTTTCAAGAAACATTCATGAATCTTATCCTCAAAAAATCTTTGAAACCGGTACTGTTTTTTCTATTGGTGATCCGATATCTGAAAAATTTAGTTTTTCTGGTATTAGTGCACATAAAGATGCAAATTTTACTGAAATAAAATCAGTATTACAGTCTGCATTAAAAACTGGATTCGGAATTGAAATTGAAACAAAGACTACGATAAATCCTACTTTTGAAGATGGACATTGTGCAACAATAATTCTAAATGAAAAATCTATCGGTGTAATGGGAAAGATTCATTCAAAGATTGTTGAAAATTACAAAATTCGGGTACCTGTAATGGGGTTTGAAATGTCCTTATTTGAATCCATTCTCAAAACTAAAAATTAATCTGTTTCAAGAAACTGTCTCATAAAAAAAATAATTTCCTCGATGGTTTTTAGTAGGAGTAGTTCCATGATTAAACGCCCAAGAGCAGGCATGCAGACGGATTGGGATGACGCTGATCGTAATGATACCAATGATTTCTAATTCACCCAGGCATGCTACATTATGGGCAACCCCGGTTTTAGAACGCGAGGAGGCGTATGGCTATGACCGATGATTTTGTGCGAGTCAGAACCGGGGAACATTGTCTGTCTTCAAAAACGATTAAACATCCATAATAATTCAATAAATGAAATGGTGAATTATTGGTTAGCAAAACAAGAGCCCAGCGGGCCAAGGGGTTATAATTTTGAGCAACTAAAAAAAGAAAAAACAACTGTATGGGATGGAGTCCATAATAATCTTGCATTAAAGCATATGAGAGAAATGAACTCTGGTGATCTTGTGTTATTTTACCATACGGGTGATGAAAGACAAGCTGTAGGAATAATGCAAATTACTTCAAAACCCTATTCAAATCCAAAGGAGGATGTTGAACGTTTTATTGTTGTAGATGTAAAATACAAAAAATCGTTGAAACGTCCTGTGACCCTTGATGAAATGAAAAAAGAGAAAAAATTCAAAGATTGGGAGCTGATTAGAATTTCAAGATTATCTGTAATGCCTGTTCCAAAGCCTATTTGGGATAGGATCCTTGAGATTTCCCAAACCTAACTATAATCGGTTTATTGATATAGTCGATTTATCTAATTGATGCATGGCAACAGCTTAT
>JAOUAE010000128.1 GCA_029861085.1 Candidatus Nitrosopumilus sp.
CCGTATTGACCAAAAACTTTTTCCAAATCAGAACCGCAAATGCCACAAGCTTGCATCTGCACCAAAATATCACCAGACCCCAACTGAGGCTTTTGCATTTCATCTACAGAGATTACAGATGGTTCTTTAACTGATGCAGTTTTCATGGCAGAACGTTAAAAATTTGATTATAAGAAGATTATACGCCGAGAATCTTCTTTAACATTACCCTATAATCAACTTCGGTTTTTTCACTTCCAGCTGCTGGTAATGCAAACACCAGCGTAGATTTTTCAGCTCTAAGTGCAGTTAATTCATCGTTAATGGATTCTGTAATATCATCACTGACTAAGACCAGACCAACATCAGAATCATCAGTTAATGTCTTAATTTCTTGAAAAGCCTTTTGAGGATTTTCAGAGATCTTACCTGGAATTCCAGCCAGTTGGAAACTAGTTACAAAGGCTTTGCTGCCAACAGTAAAGATTTTCACAGCTATGGATTTTTTTCATTCTAATTTAACCCTTTTTGGAGACATAAGATCAGGAAAGGTTGATTTAGTTTGAAAAACCAGTGAATTCATGGCAGAAATTGATATTCAAAAAGATGTTTATTTGTTCCTACATGGAAGAATGGATCTTAAAGAAAAAGCAACAAATGCATTGACTGCGAAAGGATTTGCAGCAGATAAAGTCACCATGGCTTTGCCAACCAAAGTTGGAAACGTGGGAGATTACATGGCAATGTTATGGATGCCCCCAAACCCAGATCACATAAAGATTCAGCAAATTACAAAAGTTGAAGAGGTAGAACCAGAAGGAATGACCGGTCTTTGGAAAGGTGTTTCAAAAGACGATATTGACACTGTTCCGCTAGAATAGTCTAACTGAATCCTGCACCAAAATCAGCACCTTTTTCTAAAACATCACCGGAATCAGAATTTTTTAATTTTCTATAAAGTAATGTCTCATAAACAATTTTCATGGCATTTGCATCGTCAAGATCACAATCATCTTTGATCAGATTTTTGTATTTTTCTAATTTCACAACATCTTGCTCATCAAATGAAACACCATCATGTAGCATCAAATTTGCAATTTTTTCTATTTCAGAATTTTGTTGGTTTTCATCCATGATGTAGTACAGAATTTCTAGTTATTAACATATTCGAATAATTGGCAATCACAAATTAGAAATTAGTGCTGAAAGAAAACCAGAAAATTCATCATCAGAAAAAATAATTGTTTCAACTTGATTTTCGGCTCTAGCAAATTGTGCAGAGTCTAAATGGTAGCATGTAGTTTTTCCATTTAGTTTGCCAAAGTAAAATCCTGGACAAGAACAATAACCACAGTCAGGATCAATCCAGTGTTCGTTGCTTTTTCCAACCACAGTCCAAATTTTTCTTTGAGTTGGTTCAAAAATATGCAGTTTCACACGTTTTTCAGAAACTAAAGATTGAATTCTTCCCAAGTCTTTACTCACAAAGATTTAATCGGATATCTGCAGTATAACTTTGGTGTTACAAACCAGAATAGTTCCATCAAAACCAGCTTTAATTTTAGAGGGTGAAAAAAAGAATCTAATAGTTGCAGATATTCACATCGGATTTGAAAATAGCATGGCATCAAACAAAATTTTCATAGGTAAAAATTCAACGATAAATGAATTAATTCGAGAATTAACAGAAATTATTGATTTTGAAAAACCAGATTCAGTAATTTTGCTTGGAGATATAAAATCAAGCATCAAAAACATATCAAGAAATGAATGGGATGAAATTCCATTATTTTTTAAAAAGATTAGAGAAAAGTGTGACGTAATACTAGTTCCAGGAAACCACGATGCAAATATTCAAAGATTGGTTCCAGATAATATTTCAATGATTGGCTCTACGGGGATGGTTGATGAAAATATTCTATTAACACATGGACATGTAATGCCATCAGAGAATTTCTCACACGTTGATAAAATTATCATGGGGCATCTTCATCCAGTATTTTTTCAAGAGAACTCCATAATCAACGGTCAAAGGGTTTGGGTTTCAATTAAAACTGAAAAAGACAACATATTTCCAAATAAATCAGGAGAGATTGAAATCACAATAGTTCCTTCATTTAACAAGTATTTTTATGCAACACACAGAAAACAATATAAAAAATCAATTTCACCCATCATCAATAAAATTAAAACAATATCCAAAGCAAAAATCATTACATTAGATGGAACAATCATAGGAAACGAATCAAATATTGATCAAGTAATTTAATCAATCAAATTTTGGTATCAAAGAATCCTTCACATATAATTTGATGGAGCATTTATCTTTTCCGCAATTATTCATATTTGTCATAAGGCTCAATTGGTTCTTTTGTGGTTTTATTGTCTCTAAGCCACTCTAGTGTCTTTACAAATGAATCTGCCAATTCGATAGTAGTAAGCACAGGGATTCCCAACTCAAGGGATTTTCGTCTAATTTGGAATTCGTCATCAAGCATCCCAACATATTTTTCCAATGTAGAGGTGCTTGGAATGTTTATGATAAAGTCAATTTTTCTTTCATACAAAAGATCTGAAATGTTTGGCTTTCTTTCAGGTTCTGAAATTTTGTGTACAATTTCAACTTCACCTGTTTTTTCCTTAAAGAATTCCGCAGTATGTTCAGTTGCTAAAATCTTAAATCCCAAATCTCTGAGTTTTGCAATCGCAGGTACCAGTTTTTCCTTATTTTGAGATCCCCCTACAGTTACAAGCGCAGACCCTTTGTTAGGAAGAGTATACCCTACTGATATCAATCCTTTTGACAATGCATCATAGAAGCTATTTCCAAAACATGCGGCCTCTCCAGTTGATTGCATTTCAACGCCTAATGCAATGTCTGCACCCTCTAATTGCATAAATGAAAACTGTGGGACCTTGATTCCATAGTTGTGAATCTTTTGCCATTTATTTTCAGGAATTTTAGGCAGGGGTTTGTCCAATATTGCCCGTGATGCAAGGGAAATCAGATTTGTTTTGACCAATTTTGATACAAATGGCATGGAACGAGAAGCTCTAATGTTGAGTTCAATTACATAGACATGATCATCATGGATCAAGAATTGTAAATTAAACGGTCCTTTAACATTGAAAGTCAATGCGATTTTTTTTGAATACTCGTTGATAGTTTCAATAATTTTGTTGTTTAGACGCCAGGGTGGAATGACCATCATGGCATCCCCAGAATGAACACCTGCACTGTCAATGTGCTCAACAATCGCACCAATAATAACCTCCTTTCCATTGCTGACACCATCCACATCTACTTCCAGTGAATTTAGCATGAATTTGGAAATTACAACCGGATGATCAGGAGATACATCTGTTGCTTCTTTGACATATGTTTTTAATTCTTCTTGAGACCAAACAACTTTCATGGCTGCACCAGATAAAACATATGAAGGCCTGACAATTACAGGAAATTCAACTTCTTGTGCAAAAGATTTTGCTTCGTTAATATTTGTAAAAGCTTGCCAGCGTGGTTGCTGTATGTGTAGCTTATCTAATTCAGCACTAAATTTTGAACGGTCTTCTGCTCTGTCAACATCATGTGCGCTGGTTCCCAGAATGTTTACTCCGTGCTGTGCAAGACCAGGCGTCAAATTATTTGCAGTTTGTCCACCAACACAAGTGATTATACCTTGCGGGCGTTCAAATTCAGTGATATCTAAAATTCTTTCTTGAGTTAATTCCTCAAAATACAATCTTGTACAAATATCATAATCAGTAGAGACTGTTTCAGGATTGCAATTAACTACTGAAACACTTTTTATTCCATTTTCTTGTAGACCCCAAACCATGTTAACAGTACCCCAATCAAATTCCACACTACTTCCAATTCTATACGGTCCTGCACCAAGTACAATCACACCATTTTCATCTTTAGGGATTACCACATCATTTGAATTGCCACCATATGTCAAATAGAGATAGTTGGTCACTGCAGGCCATTCAGCTGCCAGAGTATCAATTTGCTTTACAGATGGAATTACGCCTAATTTCTTTCGTAAATCACGAATTTCATCAGGAGTTTTATCTTTAGCTCGAGCAATTTGCCTATCTGCAAAGCCCATTTTTTTAGCCTTCCAAAGAAGAGATTTGTCAAGTTCTGAGTCCTTTAGTTTTTCTTCAAGATTTACGATATTTTTTATTTTTTCTATAAACCAAGGATCAACAGTAGATAGTTTGTAAATTCGTGCAACTGATATGCCCATTTTTAATGCAATAGCAACATGATATAG
>JAOUAE010000129.1 GCA_029861085.1 Candidatus Nitrosopumilus sp.
CTAAGTCTCCTTTATGAACTGCAATTATTGATTTACTGCAAAGAATGATTATTTCTCTTGTATTTTTAAGTAGAAATTCCCTTGCATCTTGAACCTTTGCTAGATCTTTTGCAATTTTATTTAATGATGGTTTTACATTTTTTAATGTCATATTTTTAATATTTAAAAACTAGGATAAAGTCGTTTGCTAAACTCTAAGGGAGTACTCAATCTATTTCCATAATAGGGCTTTTAGCCTTAAAATTTTGATTTACAATTACTGCAATAACCTGATAATTCAAAATTACTTTTTAGAATCAGATATTTTGATTTTCTAGCAGCCTTTACCTGTATCTCTTTTAGTGAATCTTCGTCAATATCGTCTATTTTTCCACAGTTCATGCATACTAAATTGATATGTTCCTCTGTATGAGCATCAAATCTTGCTTCTCCTTCTACATCCATTTCATTTACTAGTTTTTTCTCTTTTAGGAGTTCAAGCGTCTTGTATACCGTTGATAGACTCACCATGGGGTATCTTTTTCTTATAACCTTGTGAATAACATCTGCACTAGGATGATCTTCAGTTTTTAGTAGATAATCCACGATTGCAAATCTTTGAGGTGTGATTCTAAACCCTTCATCCCTTAATGATGCGACGATCTGTTCTATCTGCTGCATATCATTATTCACATATTCTACTATTTAATATCTATTCCTTATTGAAAACAATTCCTAATTAATAATAACACTTAATTAGGAACTATTCCTAATAGTATACATGCAAATACAAACAATTCAGGATAAACATTTAGAATTAAACAAAAGAACTGTAAACAACGCAATTAGGATTTGTGTTAATTATGGTAACATAGCTGTCAAAATACAAAATCATGGTATATTTTGCAAAGATTGTGGCTCATTTTTTGATATGGAGGAAAAACATGAATAACAATTCCTGCAGATGTATATGTAGATACTATGATGTAAAGTCTGAACATAGAAGTTTACAGAATAACATATTTAGAAAGTATTGTTCTGTATGCAATCTTGAATTGATTTCAAGATATTCTAGCTGTCCTTGTTGTCACAAATCATTTGGAAGTGGTGGAAAATAATGGGATATGTCTGTAAAGGGATATGCGATAGTCTTAGAGGAGAAAAAATCTCAAATGATTCCAAATATGGATATGGACAAAAGAGATGCACTCTGTGCAGTCTTTTTATGACTGTTTCTGGTTTTCGTTGTCCTTGTTGTAGTGCTCTTTTGAGAACAAAATCAAGGGGTAGAAAATAATGTCCAAAAGAATTACGATAGTTTTTCAGGGCGCTATCATAAAGAAACTACATGAAAGATAGGCAAAATTGATCAAGGAATCTATGTGGTCTAAGTTTTTCTAGCGTTGTAAATGAAGCGTTACGTCAACATTTCAAATAATTTTAGATATCTATTTTCACATCTGATTTAGTGATATTTTAGACATATTTCATACTTTCAAAGCTCTTATTTTGGATATGATTTCATAAAACATATGGAAATTACTGTTGATCAAATGTATAAAATTGAAAATAAAGGTCATGATATGGGGTTTTTAAAAAAATTCATGATGGAAAATGCTGGTGCTGCAGCTGTTAGACGCTTAGTAGATAAGATTGAAAATATAGAATCAAAAAATATCCTAATTTTTGTGGGATTGGGAAATAATGGTGGAGATGGTTTGGTGATGGCAAGACATCTAGCTGGCTATGGTGCAAAAGTTACGGTAGTGCTTCTTGGAATTCCCGAAAACATTAAGACAGAAGAAAGTAATTGGAATTGGTCTATCTTACAGAAAATGCCATCTGTGAAACTTATGTATGGTAATTCTTTTAAATTTGATTTCAGTCCTGATGTTATAATTGATGGTATTCTGGGAACTGGGATAATTGGAGACATTAAAGAACCCTATGCATCTGCAATCAATTTCATTAATCAAACAGATTGCTACAAATTTGCTGTAGATGTACCCTCTGGATTAGATCCTCAAACAGGAGAAATTGCAAATATTTGTTCAAAATGTGATATGACCGTTACCTTTCACAAGATGAAGCAAGGCATACCTCAACGGAAAGATTTGACTGGTGAATTATTTGCTGAAAAAATTGGAATTCCTCCTGAAGCTGAAGAGGGCATATTATGAAAGTACATCAAATTCAAGTAGGGAATATGCAAAACTTTTCTTACATTGTTGAAGACGAGGATACAAGTGATGCGATAATTATTGATCCTTCATGGGAATTAGTCGAATTAGAAATGATCATAAAAGAAAACGATTTAAAAATAAAATACATTGTAAACACTCATCATCATTTTGATCATACGTTGGGAAATGAAGCCATGGCAGAATCTACAAAAGCTCTGATCATCCAACATGAATCTTCAGAATTAAAACATGATATTGCAGTAAAGGATGGGGATTTTATTAAATTTGGGAATTCTGAATTAAAAGTACTTCACACACCTGGACATTCTCAGGATAGCATTTGTTTGATTGGAGATGGGAAAATTTTTTCAGGTGATACTTTGTTTGTTGGAAACTGTGGTCGAATTGATTTACCTGGTGGAAGTGCAAAAGATCTATATCATAGTATTTTTGATGTTTTGTATAATTTGGATGAAGCTCTAATCATGTATTCGGGACATAATTATGGTAATTCTGAAACATCTACTCTTGGACAAGAAAAAATCACTAATCATATAATGCAAAAACGAACCGAACAGCAATTTATTGATATGATGGGTTAGGGACTTCTATGGAAGATTTTGAACTATTTGGAAATGTTGATCAAGCTCAAAAGTTTCTTGAAACTATAAAACCTGGAAGATTTCTTTTCTCGTTTGTAATCTCATACACTGAAACTTGTGAAGTTCCAGGAATCACTTTCGCAGGTGCAGACAAAGACTCGATACAGTTTACTCCTCCCGCTGATGCGGAATATCTTCATTATGGATATTGTAAAACAATTGATAAAATTCCAATGACTCCTGATGGAAAACCTACTCCTGGACTGTTAACTAAAACTGCATTAGAATCTGCTAGTATTCCTCATTTAACGATTAATGCAGGTAGTAAAATCGCCCCCCAATTACCTTTTATTGAAACAGGTTTATCATTTGGAAAAAACATTTCAACTCAAGATGCTATGACTGATTCTCAAGTATCTCATGCTGTTGATTACGGTCGAATTGTTGGGAGAAACATGGCATCTCTTACTGATTGCTTAGTAATTGGTGAAAGTATTCCTGGTGGGACAACTACTGCATTATCGGTATTGCGAGCTCTGGGTTTTGATGCTAAAGTTAGTTCTAGCATTCCTGACAATCCCGTTAAACTGAAAAATCAAATTGCTAATTCTGCACTGGATAGAATAGACTCAGATCATCCTTATAGTATTGTAGCGAAAGTTGGTGACCCGATGATTCCTTTTGTGGCGGGAATGTTGAGTTCTGCTTCTAGTGTGTCTAATGTCATATTGGCTGGTGGAACACAGATGGCTGCTGTATTGGCATTTGCATCAAAAATTGGATTTAACCAAGAAAATACTGCGATTGGAACAACTTCTTACATTACAAATGATGAAAGTGCAAATTTTAAGAGTCTTGTAGAGAAAATTGCAGATATTCCTGTGATTTCTGTAAATCCAGGATTAAAAAATTCACAGTATTCTGGTCTAAAGGCATTTTCTGAAGGATTTGCCAAAGAAGGTGTTGGTGCTGGTGGAAGTATAATTTCTTCTATGCTAAAAACTGGTTATGGTTCTAAAGAATTTTTAGATATGGCAGAAAAAGAATATCATCGGTTGTTTACTTCATTGTAACTAATCTTGCTATTCTTTAGGATAATCTTATTCTGATTATTTTCTCAAATCTGTATGGTTTGTTAGTAGTTTATTGGAAAAATCTTTGAATTATGTCCTTTGTTCTTTAACTGTTTTTTATTTTTTAAATTTTATTATTATTCAATTATGTCTAATTACAATTTTTTAGAATTGTCTGTAATTATGATGCTCTATTCTTTTTAATTTTTTTACAATTAATACTGTACTCTAAACAATAGTAAATAGCTGAATACACAATAATTGAGACTTACTGATAATCTATTTTATACTTATTCTGTTGAAGAACTTTTATCTTTCGGTGTTTCTTCAGCAGCAGCAGCATTTGGTGTTTCTTCAGCAGCAGCAGCATTTGGTGTTTCTTCAGCAGCAGCAGCATTTGGTGTTTCTTCAGCAGCAGCA
>JAOUAE010000130.1 GCA_029861085.1 Candidatus Nitrosopumilus sp.
CCCTTATTCCTTCCGCCTTTAGCTGTTCTAAAAACATTCATTCCAATATAGAAATTTTCATGTAATGATTCTAAGTAAGTAATTTCATTCTCAGTTTCTTTGATTTCCTTTTCAGATGCATCTGGATCATTTTTTAATTTTTCATATTTTTGTTTGAGCTCTTCTAAAAATGAATCAACTCCACGTTCATAATTTGAAACGCCCGCAAATTCTGGACTAAGGACATGTTCAGGAACATATGCCGGAGTTTGATCCTGTGGAATCTCTGCTTTTCTTGTAAGAGATTCTTGTTGTTCTTGGGTAAGTATTGGTCGTAGGAATCTGTCTTTTTTGTCTAAGAAAAATTCAGGTTCACCCATTTCTCGTCTAAAAATTTCTTCACCTTTTCTCTTAAATGTATAATCAGATTTCTTCGCAGCATCCGCTTTAACTTCAGCTGCAATTGCTTTGTATTCTTCTTCTGCTGCTGCTTCGGCTTCCGCTTTTGCGGCCTCTGCTTTTGCAATAGCTTCTTTTAACGCATTCTCTGCATCTTCCGCTGCTTTAGCTGCAGCCTCTGCTTTTTCTGATGCATCATTTGCAATTTTTTCTTCTTCCATTGCTTTTGTAGATTCATCTTGTACTGTATCATCCACTGTTGGTTTTTCTGATGTCATATCCTCAGTTTGTTTTGCCTCGACTTTAGATTCTTTTTTCTCTTCAGACATCACATTTTGGTAAAATTGCCTGAATTTTAATATTCTTGTGGGATTGACCATCATTCAATCCTTTTGGCAGTAATAATGGAAACATAATTGTGTTCGATTTTAAAATAATTGTCAAATATTAAAAATGAGAATAATGGCGCCCTCGGCGGGATTTGAACACGCGTCTCAGCCGTGACAGGGCCGAATTCTAGACCGGGCTATACTACAAGGGCACAAATTGTGTGAGACAAATTGCCAGATTAAAAGTTTCTGTCATAACATAATCTTTTGTAAAAGACTAAATTATACAATTAAAGCATTTTTTACGAGGGTCTATGGCGCAGCCAGGTAGCGCACCGGACTTTTAATCCGGTTGTCAAGGGTCCGAATCCCTTTAGACCCGCTCCTCATTCATTCTATTTATTCAATATTTCATGAATTTGTTTTTCCAAGTCATCAATGGAGGAATTGATTTTTTTTTCTCTTTTTGACATATCTGTTCTATACTGATTGATTTTTTGAATTCGATCAGAAATCATTCTTTTTTGTTCATCATATCCTGAAGATCCATATGATTTTCTAGATTTAAGAGAAGATACAACAGTTGTAGAAGAAATAATTTTTGAGACGATTTTAGGATCAACTTTAGAATCAACTACAGATTTTTTTATTTCTGACAAAGTTAGTTTTGAAATAGGTTTTTTTGAGTTATGAGCTAGTTGAACCAAAATCCCTGAAATTTTATGGGTTACTCTAAATGGAATACCTTCTTGAACTAATTTTTCAGCAATATCTAATGCGATAAGATTACTTGATTCAGTTACTTTTTTCATTTGTTTTTCATTTACCTTCAGAGTTAGGAGAATTGATTTTAAAATTAATAATGCACTAATAGATATTTTTGATGTGGACCAAATAGATGACTTTACTTGTTGTAAATCACGTCCATAACCAGATGCCAAACCTTTGACGGTAGTTAAAATCGCAGTTAGATTTCCAATAACTTCAGCAGTTTTTCCTCTCGTTAATTCTAAAATATCAGGATTCTTTTTTTGAGGCATAACACTTGAAGGAGACGTAAATTCGTCTGAAAGTTCAATAAAAGAAAACTCTGATGTGGACCAAATTACAAAGTCTTCAGATATCCTACTTAGATTTGTCATTAGAATAGAAATCATTGCAACGTATTCCGCTACAAAATCACGTGCACTTGTTGCATCAAGAGAATTTTCAATAAGACTGTCAAACCCTAACATCTTTGCAGTGCTATGTCTATCAATTGGAATACTTGTTCCCCCAACAGGCCCCGCGCCAAGTGGACTTTGGTTTATTCGTTCAAATGTTTCAAACAATCTTTCAAAATCTCGAATCAAAACATCAGCATGTGCCAAAAGATAGTGAGAGAAAAGACCGGCTTGAGCTTGTTGAAGATGAGTATAAAGAGGCATTATTGTTTTTTGATGGTTTTTAGCTACAGATACAAGAGATTCAACAGTATCTAAAAGACAATTACAGATTATGTTGATATCATCTCTAATTTTCATTCGAATGTCCAAGACAACCTGATCATTGCGCGATCTTGCAGTATGCATTTTACCTCCACTTTCCATGCCGGCATTTTTGATAACTAATGATTCAATTAATTCATGAATGTCTTCAGCACCAGAAGCAGCATCAAATTTTTTATTTTTTAAATTCTCTAACGACGCCAAGATTTTTTTTACATCTTTTTTTGTAATGATGTTGTTTTCAAATAGCATCAAAGAGTGAGCTTGGCTTCCAAGAATATCATAAAGGGCAATTTCAGAATCATCATTGATTGATGAAACATAATCTAAGGTAACATCACTCAAATCAGTACCAAGACGAGAACGATACATCATCTAAGGTTCTAAAATGGTTATATATAGCATCGATGGTTTTCTGGACATGAGTCAAGACATCAAACTGATGCGAGTCAAAATATTTGATGAGCTATCAAAGATTGTAGATCCAGAAATTAACACATCAATCGTAGAACTGGAATTGATTGATGAAGTAGATATCAACGATAGTAATGTTAAAGTTGATTTGCATCTTACCAGTCCGTTCTGTCCAGCAGTATTTGGTTTTAAGATTTGTCAAGACGTTCACGATAATCTTTTGAAAGTAGACGGAGTTAAGGATGTTAAAGTAAATGTCTCAAATCACTTCATGGCTGAACAGATCAACAATCAAGTAAACAATAGTCCAAATCCAAAAAAACTAGGTTAACTTTTAAAACCTAGCAAATATCCTCGAAGCAGCTGTATTCCCATTGCAGGATCAACACCTTTTGGGCATACCTGACTACAGGAACCAGCAAAATGACATCTCCAAATACCATGTGAGTCATCAATTATTTTTAGTCTAGAATCTTTTCCTTTATCCCTACTATCAGCTACATATCGATATGCTTGAGCTAATGCTTGAGGTCCAACAAAAGAAGAATCAGTGGCCATAGTAGGACATGCAGAATTACACAAACCACATTTGATGCAATTAGCGAATTGGATGTATTGTTCAACTTCTTCAGGAGTTTGTAAGAATTCTTTTTGATCAGATTCTAATTCTGTATCATCTCGAATTAGATACGGTTTAATTTTTTGATGAGTATCAAATAATTTTTCAAACTTTACAGCCAAATCACGAATAATTGGGAAATTATTCATTGGTTCAACTGTAACAACATCAGAATCTAATTCACTGATTTTTGTAAAACATGCCAACCTAGGCTTTCCGTTTATTATCATCCCACATGAACCACAGGTAGCTTGTCTACAAGAGTAACGAACAGCTACTGAATGATCATAGTGTTTTTTCACATCAAGAATTGCTTCTAATACAGTTGTCCATTTCTCATAGGGAACATTAAACTCCATGAATTTACTAGAATCATCATGCTCTGGATTGTATCTTGAAATTTTAAGAGTAATAGATTTTGAAGAAGATACAGGCGTTGATGTTTGTTCATTTGCAATACCAGATACTTGAGCCATTTCTATACCATCCCCATGTTGGTCATAATGATTGTTCTTGAGCCGTAGGCTATTAACCCAACCATACCAGCAAGGCAACCATAAGAAACAGCTTTTTCATAAGTTGGACCTTGTTTCAATTCTATCAAGATAACTCGGAGTCCATTAAATCCGTGAACAGCAAGCAAGATTAGAATTAATTCCAACATAATAGCATATGGAACAAATTTGTAATTGGCAAGAACATTTTCATATTCTAGAGATTCTGCATATCCCATTGTGAGACGCATCAAAATATGAACTGCTACTAATGCTACTGCTGCCAAAGCAGTACCATAGTGAATTTTCATTATTGTACTTTCTCTCATTTTACTCACCAAACATTACCGCTAAACCATACATCATTGCAACTGCTGCAAGAACTATTGCTGAATAAATTCCTATTTTGTGTCTATAATTTTGGGATGCTGGATCATATGGATAATCTGGTCTTGCAGGTTTTCCTACACCAACTCCTCCATGTCCCAACATTACACGAACTCCATTTACAGTATGAA
>JAOUAE010000131.1 GCA_029861085.1 Candidatus Nitrosopumilus sp.
AGATGCTCTCTGTGTTATGCTAAAGCATCCAAGAAAATGTCCACATGATCATGAAATTCCAATGGGTGAATGTTGTAAATCAACATAAGTGAAAATCCAACCCAAAAGATATATCTTCTTAGAAATTATATTCAGACATGGCATGTTTCTGTGGTTGTGAAACATATGAAAAAAATGATGATGGATTCAAAGTTGCATGTGTAAAATGTGGACATGGACCTCAAAATCATGATGATGAATACAGAGAAGCTGCAAGAAAGAACGAATCACAAAGTCAAAAACGTGATGCAGACTTTGGATAATTATTCGCCAATAATTTTAACTAAAACTCTTTTTGGTCTTTTTCCATCAAATTCACCATAGAAAATTTCCTCCCATGGACCAAAATCCAATTCACCATTAGTTATAGCAATCACAACTTCCCGTCCCATCACTTGTCTTTTTAGATGAGCATCGGCATTGTCTTCACCAGTTTTATTATGATCATAATGTGTAGTTGGTTGGTGTGGAGCTAATCCTTCTAACCATTTTTCATAATCATGAAGTAATCCACTTTCATTATCATTAATGAAAACACTTGCTGTTATGTGCATTGCATTTACAAGACAAAGTCCTTCTCTGATTTTACTTTGTTGAACTAGTTTTCTTACATCAGGAGTAATATTGACAAATGATCTTCGTGTTTGAACTTCAAATGTCAGATATTCAGTCAGAGATTTCATGTTTTTTTAATTAAAATCATCAATTAAAATCATGAGACAGGCTCAGAACTCAAGATCCTCATCATCAATCATAGGGATAGGTACATCACCGCCCGCAAGCCATATTTCAAGCGTATTCCTATTGAGTCTTTCAAGAAGCTTGATAAATGGCGAGTAGTTTAATCATTCAAAATGGTTGCAATAGACACTCCAGCATCATTGGAAAGTTTTAGAAGATTTGTCATTTCTAGCACATGCCAATCATATGCGCCAAGAAGTTATTTAGAAGACTTTGAGGTTTTTGCAGAAAGAGAAGATAGTCTAGGCGCAATTTATGTTGAAGCAGCTGATAAAGTAACTTTAAAAAAAATTAGAGACATCACATTTGTAAATGGAAGAGATGTTTTAGGAATTATTTATAATTCAAAAAGTGGAAACACGTCACTAAAATGGAGACAACTAAAAAGAAATAATGGTAAAGTAAGTGGTGAAGCTTCTTCGAATTCTCTTACAAATCTAGCTGAATCAGGCGTTCTTACTTTAGATTGGGTTGAAAATTATCTGAAGAAAAAATCTGAAGAAACTACAAGCTAAATTTCTTCCTGTTTGAAGATTAGAATAATACAATGATTACAAAGACGATAGATGAAAATTCAATTTCTGTCATCCCAGAAGATTCTGAAGATCTTTTGAATTTACGTCGTATAATTAAGGAAAATGATAAAGTAATTGGAGATACAACAAGGGTTCTAAAACAAGATAAAGATTATTCAAGACCAGACAAAGGAGAAAGAATCAAAGTTAGAATTGCAATAAAAGTAGAAAAAATTTCACTTGATGATGTGCTGGATAGATTAAGAATTGGTGGTACAATTATTGAATCAAGTAATGAATCAGTACCACATGGTTCACATCATTCATTTATTTTAAAACTTAATGATGGAATTGCAATTTCAAAGAAGAAATGGTTACCAATTGAAAAAAAACTTTTAGAATCAAGTAATAATCAGATGGGGTTTGTACTAGTTGCAATTGATACAAGTGATAGTGGAATTGCAAGATTAAGTGGTACACATTTGGAATTTATGCCAAATATTTATTCAGGTTCTGGTGGAAAGAGATACAAAACCAATTTCAACATTGAAAGATTTTTTGACCAAGTACAGAAAGCAGTATCAACCATTTTCAAAGAAGGGGATACAATTATAATTTTTGGTCCTGGTGAAACAAAAAAAAGATTTGCAAACTTTATTGAAAAATCACAAAAACTTCAAAAATATAAAATTCAAGTGGTTGAAGGAATTGATTCTGGTGGAGAAGATGGAATTTACATATTTACAAAATCACAAACAATGAATGAAATAATGTCAGATAGTAAGTTGGCCAAAGCTTCATCAATTATTAATGAAGTGATGGTTCTTGCAAACAAAAAAAGTAGAAAATTTACAATGGGATATGATGAAACTTTTAATGCAAACCAAATGGGAGCAGTTGAATCACTTGTATTTTCTGATAAAGCAATTCAAGAAAATGATGAACAACAAATGATGAACTTTCTTAACGATCTTGAAAATAAAGGAGTAAAAATTTACAGTGTTGACTCATCTACAGATATTGGTCTGAGAGTAACAGGTTTGGGCGGAATAGTTTCTTTATTACGATATGCAATAGAATCTTAGCTTGTAGATTCTATTAACCAATTCATATATGATTTGTTAATAGAAGTAACATCAACTTCCATTATTTCAGGAACATCATATGGATGAGTTTCTTTAATTTTCTTTTTTAATACAGCTTTATTTTTTGTTATAGTTTTGAATATAGCAAAATATTCAGACGAATGCTCCACCTTATTCTTCCAAGAATAAATTGAAGAGATTTTAGAAATATTTACACACGCGACTGTTTTATTTTTTACAAGATCATTTGCAATTTTAGAAATTGATTTTTTGTTAGGATATGTCGAGATGATTATCACAGGTTTCATAGTAACCGATAAATGTCCGTACCTTAAAAAATTAACAATTAGTTTGGAATTTGATTTTATTACTCAGAATTCGATAATCTATGTCTTAATGGCATGGGTGGTTATTGTTGTAGTTGCAAAAGTTCTGAAATTAGAAAAATATGGTTTTGAAATAAAGGCATACAGTTTAGTATACAAAAATAAGGGTGTTAATAGTGCTTTAATCAAGTTACTAGGAAGAACAAAAAGAGGTATCAAAGTTTTTGCAGATGCAAGTGTTATTGCAGGTTTTATAATGATGGGCTTTGCATTTTGGTTTTTGTTAAATAATATTTCAAACTTTTTTGTTGCACAATCAGAATTCTCAGAATTAACAGTACTTATTCCTGGGGTGACATTAACTTCTGCACCAGCTATTACATATTTTCTACTGTCAATTCCAATTGTACTAGTTGTTCATGAAGGAGCACATGGTATTGTGGCTGCATTAGAAAAAATAAAAATTAAGACAGGAGGTTTTGCAATTTTTATTGCAATGTTTGCAGGATTTGTAGAACCAGATGAGGAAGAATTTGAAAAAGCAAAAAAGATGTCTAAATTAAGAGTAATCGGTGCGGGAGCAACATCAAATGTAATTTTTGCATTAATCTTAGGTATTATTTTATTAACAAACCCATTTTTTGCTATGGTGTTACCTGAACCACTTCTAAGTACATTTTATGAATTGCCTGAAGGAGTCTTGATACTTTCAATAATAGAAAATTCGGGAGCCGAACAAGCAGGATTACTTGCAAATGACATCATTACTTCAATTAATGGTATACCGATTTTTAGTCCGGCTGATTTTCCTATCTTAAATCCAGGTGAAACTGCTAGTGTTAGTGTACTTAGAGATAGTCAAGCATTGGAATTTGGACTAGAAGTAATGGCATCCCCAGATGATCCAGAAAGAGGATTAATAGGAATCATGAGAGATAATTCATTTGCATATACGCCTGTAATGAATTTCATTGAATGGAATGATCCAAATATTTCAATGTTCTTGTTATGGCTATGGATGATTTCATTTTTCATTGGAATAATCAACATGCTACCTCTGCCAATTCTAGATGGAGGAAAATTCATTCATACTATTATTGATAAAAGAATTTCAGACAAGTCAGTCAATATTGCCATGTGGGGAATTTACGCATTTACCTTTGTTCTGTTTGGTCTCAACATTGCTTTATCATATATGAAATCCGGATGGTTTACAATTTAGAAAATATCCAAAGTATTCATACAAGTTTGTTAAACGTATTCAGGCGTAAATTGTCATATTAGTTGATTGGTTTTACCTTTTAGATTCTTGTATGTAAAGAACTTCAAAACTAGTATGTTCGAAAATTAGTAATTTAATTTACTCCAGGTTAACTTTATCAACTGTTTGAATTATGTTCTCAATGAAAATAAACGTAAAATCAGATTTCTTTTATGAGTGATTTTATGCTTGCAATATTTTCAGGAGTTAATTCTATTTCTTTATGATCTTGTTTTACATGTTCTGTTACTTTGGTCATCAATTGTTCT
>JAOUAE010000027.1 GCA_029861085.1 Candidatus Nitrosopumilus sp.
TCAATTAGAAAAATTCAACATTGTGAGTAATTTTGTGAATTAACTATATTAGATGAAGCAAAGTAGGCAAATTATGAGTCCAGGAATAGGTTTGATGAAAAGACGACTAGAAAAGGAAAAAGATGCAGTTGCACTAGCTGTTTCAGGTATTGCAAAAAAATATGATATCAAACCTGAAGATATCAAAACACTAGAAACAAAGTATCATGATGATGCAGGAGATTGGTATGTTGCACTAGGATGGGAAGAGAAAAGGGCAATTATTCAAATGGATTCAGTTTTAGGTACAATTATAGAAATTAAAGAAATCTAAGTAGTAAAAATATTCTAACTAAATCGAAATTTCGCCCTAAAATCTAAAAAATAAAACAAGTTTAAAATCAAAATTCACTCATTTTTCTTATTTGTGATATTTAGCATCCTAATCTTTTGAGAGACTATTCTTCATCCAGTATTGTCCAAGACAATCCATAGAGTTGTTCCCAAGAATGTGATGTAGTTTCATTGTTATTTGACATGATATATCATTAGAAAATTTACTTAAAACGCTAACGAACAAATCGTTCATACAAATCATCAGTATTCCCTAAATACTAATTTATGATAATAAACTCAATTGAAGTTCTCACCAAGTACCTAATCGGTTTTGGTCTTAAATTTCAATTCTAAATTTTAGTTTTTAATTGTAAAAAATCCAATCATAATTCCAATAAGACTCAAACCGAAATAGGTATAATGTTCTGATAAAATCACCTCACTCTCTAAAATCACCAAGATTTAGATAATATCTAGAGAGGGAAAGTTTAGAATATCTTTGTGATCACTACAATTGAACTAGCAATTACAAGAATTTTTATTTTTTCTTGTCTTGAAATGGATGGTTAACGTTTACATGATTTGGTAAACTACTCCCACAACTTCACCTATTGATTCTGCTATGACCTGTGGTTTCATGACCAGATGGAAGTCATTTGATGTAGGTTTGTCAAACTCAAAGTATCACTCATGTTTACATTTCATAGAAAGTGTCAAACCAAGTCTCTTTCTTCAAACTCTACAAAATAAACATCTGGATCACAGGATTTTTCCAATTCTTGTGCGTATTTCTCGGCTTTCTCTTTGCTTGAAAAAACTTTCAATGTGTCATCGATTCCAGCCTTTTCCACCATGTGTTTAGAAACAATCCAAACCTTATGCATTTTCATCTAACATTCACCAGTTCAAACGACATATAGATTGTAAACAAATTACTTTCTGATTGTTATGTCATGTTGTGTTTTATCCTTACATTACCTGTGAAAAATCAGGTTTGTCAAAATCAGGCAAAGTCGAACTCTGTTTTTGTTTTTTGCCTTTTAATTCTCTTTTTTTGTGAGTGTTACGATGTATTTTAAGACGTTTTTCATCCTCAAATCTCATACCACATTCAGAACATAACACATTGGCAATAACGCATACATTTTCTTTAAACTTTATTTCCTGAAATCTTGTGTTACCTTGGTTGCGAAGTCACCATCTTGTAGATATCAGATACTTCTTTGATGGTATCATTAGCATTATGAATCATTGTAGATTTTTTGGAAGATACCAGACATAATGTTATTTCATTTATCAGATATTTCACAGATAACATCATTTCTTTTGAAGCAGTGCCCATATCATGCAAATCTTGACCATTGATGCTTTTTGGATTATCGTCGGCAAATGAATTGATTTTGTCTTTGATAGATTTCATTAGATCAGATGCATCATAAATCACATCTGTTTCCTTCAGATGATTCATGGTGTTTTCCATCTTCACAGATGTTTCATTCATGTTTTCTGAAATTAGACGAAAATTCTCTATGTTCTTTACCATTTCTGGTGTGTTAAGACCTTGTATTATCTCATTAACTATTTTTGTAGTATCTTTAACTTTGTTTAATGATTCCATCACTTCTGGATTTCCAATTTGACGCATCAGTTCTGCTGCATCAGAAACAGTGTCTTTGATTTCACTTAGTTTACTAGGTTTAATCATTTCCATCTTAACTTACTCCTTTATCTCCAAGAAAGATCCATAATCTGTTTCACTGTAATTCGAAGTAAGTGGTTGGACTCTATTACTTTGGTGTGTTTGTACAAGAAAGATAAAACCATTGGCTGCAAACAATGAATTTAGTATTCCAAATTCGATGTTATTGGCAAGGAAATCATTTGCAGCCAACAAAACATTCAAACTTGCCAATGAGAGAAAAAGGATTGGTAAATTTTTACCAATTTTTGTTATTATATCCAATGAATATATCAACATGGAAACCTCTGTGGAACCAGAAATGACTGGAACCCACTGCATGGAACTTTTCTCTAATTTCTTCTCATCAACATAGTTGGCCATCATCGTCATCATGCATCTACCTTGTTTTTGATGCCAGCTATCATTTTTGTAGTTACATGGCTAGTTTCTTTTCTGACAGTATCAACACCGTCTTTTACTGCTTGGATTGTGTTAGGTGATGTTTTTCCAGCAACGGTTGCAAGATCTTTTACAGTTGACACGGATTCTTCTGCAGATTTCAAAGTATTTTCTACAGCATTGGCGGTTTCATGCACGATACCATTTCTTTTGAAATCTTGTGTTGTTTCACTAATGTTCTTTGCAATATCACGTGCAGCAAATGAACCCTCACGTATTGCTAAAGCAACTTCGGGAATGGCCCCGCTCTCACGAAGTGTTTGCATGGTTTGTCGCATTTGGAGTGAATACTCTCTAATGTTCCTTGAAATATTTTGGATGTTTTCAACAGTTTGATTTGCATTCAACTGCTGAAGTCTAACTTCTTCTGAAGATAGATTTGGATTGTTGTTATAATTTTTCATGTTTTGCTTTATACAAAAATTGTTAATAATACTCACGAATAATTTATTCATATCAATGGTCCATTTTTAAAGTTCTGAAATTGTCTAGATTGTTATTTGTTAGTCTGTTTGAGTTTTTAAAAAATTGTGATTTTAAGTTAGTGGGATCAGAATATTTTTGTTTGATTGTTTGGTATCAAATCTAAAGGGATATAGTAAATTTTGTTTTGATTTTCTAAACATCAGGAAAAATCTGTTTTAGACAATCAATTCATAATATCTTCTTCTAGTTCGGGTTTCTGCTGACTAATCATCTTTGAGAGTCCTCTCATGTAGTTTTGAGCAAATGTTGTTACTGGTTGGGATGAATACCACACACATCCTAGCACTTCGCAATCATGACAAATCTTTGCCAATTCCCATTGGGGTGCATCCCAAATCTCTCCTACGCTTTTTTCAAGCAAATTGTAAGAATTTTCAGGACTGGTATATTTCCAACAAGGAACCATTACTGATGCATTGGCATTTACAAAGAGGCTCTTCCATACTCCACACTCATCAAAAACTGCCCTACCATGCTCTAAAATTTGCTCAAAGTATTGAGGTGGAAGCATTATCTGAGGATATTTTTTGCTTTTGATATGTTCTAGAACATTTTCACATATTGTATTGATTGTCTTCCTATCTGGCAGCAGTGAGTAATTTACATCAGATCTGTCTTCCACAAAGGTAAGTGAGACTAAATTGACTCCAAGCTCCTTTGTTTTATCAAAATACTTGCCTGTAACAAATTCTTCAGTATTGAATTTTGTAATTACGCTGTTAAAGTAATGTGGGACATTATGTTGGTTTAGTAATTCTAAATTATTCATTACTCTTTGAAACATCTCAGGTGGGACTCCTCTTACCTTACAGTATGGTTCCTCAAAGACAGAATCTATGCTACAGGTTATGAAGTGGATGTATTTTTTTAGCTCATCAAGATCTATCTCATGTAACAGGGAACAATTTGTTATTACAGTAATGGGAAGATTTAGAGAATAAAGATGCTTTATCAATTCCATAAAATCTGGCCTACTTGTAGGCTCTCCACCCTCAACAATTGTCCAAATACAATACTTTGAAACCTTGTCAAAGATTTGTTTCCATTATTCTGTAGTCAGATCATTTTTCTTTGCAAGTTTGATTTGGCCTGCTTTGTCGGAATCTCCAAATGGGCACATAGGACAATAATAGTTGCAGTAATGAGTGAGGCTAAAAACTCCAATGAGTGGACGTCGTTTCCCTATCATTCTACTTGCAGACCATTTTCCGACTTTGTTTATGGTCTTGATTACATCAACTCCCATGTGTTCTTTAGATAGACTGATGATTTTTTAACATTTACAGTTAGATGGGATTTGGATTGGTTAGTGATTCATTGTAGAGACCTAAGTAGTAAAAATATTCTAGTTAAATTGAAATCGGAGTTCAAGTTCGGCAGGATTAAAACTATTTTGCTGACTATTTTGGTACCAATTAGGCATGGAAATTAATTTTGTATTCTATGGAAATTCAATCCTAAACCCTTCACAATAATTGATGTATCTTTCTCGAATTTCTGGACTTTGTTCATTACTAAACTGATAGAAAAATGTGGCTTCTTGAAGATACCATGAAAAATCAACTGCATCACAGTTTGTGTAGTGTAATCTATAAAGTATTTCACTATTCTCTAAAACAGTATCAATGCTAACATCAAATGGTTCTGGAGATTTGCCAGGATTTATGTATCGTGAAAGAAATTCATATTTGATATTCCTGTCTTCTGAAGGAATTGATTCAGTTGCAAACCCAAAATCATATTTTTTGTCGTGATGTAATGGTATTAGTCCTCGTCCTCGTTTGATTGTATCAATTTTTTGAATACTGTCATCGACAAAGGTTTGTTCTAATTCACCACCTGAAATTGTAAGTATGAATGATTTAGCTAGATTGGTATCAGTTGCAAGTGAAGATCTAGGATCTCGAATTGGTTGTTTGGTAAGTTGTTCATCATTTGGAACTTCTAAATTAATTCCAATACATGAGATGTCAATTTTATCTTTAATTTCAGAGATAGGTTGTGTTCCTAAAGGAAATTTAAGATTAACATCATCAAGACCAAGGTTGTAATCAGTTAATCTACAATCCACATAGTTCCATCGTTGAAGAATTGTGTCATCTCCAGTTACCATATCAATGCTGACATTAAATGGATCAGGTTCAGGTCCAGGATTGATATGTTTTGAAAATTCTTTGTATAGTGTTTCTTTGTCACTACTAGGAATAGATTCTAAGAGAAATTGGGGATTTAGTTCCAAAGGATTTCCAGGAAATGTGATTGTATCAAGAGGAGTTTCAATCAAATTTACAGATGGAGAAAATTTTGAAAAAGTGTTTAATGAATACAATCCATCAAAATCAGGTCCAAAGAAATGTACAACATAATGTTGTGCTCTATCTAAATCATTTGGAATTGGATTTTCTTGAACTCTGCTATAAAATTCTGATTTGGGGTGTATTTCTACAGTAATACCTGCACAATATATTGTGGAAATATCACGAATTTCTCCTCTAGGCTGTCCAGAATATTGGTAGAACAAGATAAATTCTTGAGTATGTGGCGTGTAACCTGTTACCTCACATTTTGAATAACTAACAGTTATCAATTTAGAATCACTTCCATCTAAAATATCAATATCTACATCAAATGGTTCAGGAGTTTTTCCTGGACTGAGATATTTTTCTACTATTTGATAAAATTCTTGCTTGTCTTTGCTTGGTAAAGATTCTAAAACAAAGTTGGTAGTAAACCCAAGATCATAAAATGATTTTACATAATGTGAAGAATCACTAGGTTCAAATCTTGTGAAAGTTTCAAACGTGAGTGGATTTTCTAATTCGCCACCTGAAAGAGTGACAATGTAAGAATTAGCTACTTTATCAAACTCGAATGAAGGGTTCAATTCAACTAATAATGATTTTTCATATTTTTCTTTTTGAGTCGAAGCTGGAGGAGATTTTTCAACTGTTGACTCGTCGATAATTTCAGCTAATCCTAATTCAACCCAACGTTCTGCAGTAGTATCAAAAACACATACAGGATTTGGATTGGTGGTTCTTACTACAACTACTTTATTTTCTGGACATTCTAAATCAATTTTCAGTGCAGAAACATTGTTGGTGTTTATCAAAAATACGAATACAAACACTGCAACTAGGACAAATATTTTCAGATTATTCATTTCTCTTTTTCAAAATTTCTTGAACTGCATCATCCACATTTATTGTTTCATCTAAAAGCCATTGTGGTAACACAGGAACGTCATCACTTTTTTCAGCATGAGAACTTTCTTGTGGAATTACAGGCCAAGGTGCATCATCAACTAGTGCTTGTCTAATTACGATAGAATCAGGAGTCAGGTTGAAAACAGTAAAGTCTTGTGCTAAAGTTGCAGGTCCCAGGTAAGGAATTCGTAATTCATCCAAAAGTGGAGATATAGTTTCTTCAGTAACCCATGTATGATACATTACTGCCATTTTTGGTTGAGTTAACTCAAAGATCACACCTGCAGCTCTTGCAGAAGTATGAATTTCATTTGTCATTCTTTTTGCACTCTCTAAATCCATTCCAGTTCGTTTAGAAAAAACTTCAGCAGGTAAAAACGTCTCATGAATTAGCAAATCTACGTTTTGACCTTGTTCTACCATAAAGTTGTTAATTACAGTGTCTCCCGAATACACTATAGAAATTCCATTCCAATCAATTCTATAACTTACAGACCCTGCCATAGCATGAACTGCAGGAAAAGAAGTTACAGTAATTCCATTTTCTTCATAAACAACCTGAGTTTCAGCCCAATCAAATTCATGTGTAATCACTTCAGCCCCAGATGTAGGAATAGTTCCAGTTCTAGATTTCAAATCCCAGTAATTTGCAGCAAGTGTACCTTCAACAAATGCTTGTGTCCCTAATGCATGTCCATCACCTGTTGGCCCCCAAACTTGCATTGGTAAAATTCTGCCAAAAGGCATTCCTTGTGCCCAGAACATGTCAAAGTCACCTTGATGATCAGTGTGAAGATGAGTTATGAAGAATTTTGTCAAATCTGCTGGAGGAATTTTCATGCTGTTGAAGTTTGCAACAGTTCCACTTCCAACATCAAACATCAAAATCTCTCCATTGCCAAATTCCATCAAGAGTCCAGCTGCGGCTTGATTTCGTGTTGGAAATGGCATTCCAGTTCCCAAAAATGTTAAACGAATTTCATCTTCAGATAATTCTTCAGTTCCAGGAATGTAGTTTTTTGGAAATTCTTTTTCAGGATTTCCAATAATAGGAGTTTGAGTAATTGGTAGTGTTCCTCCTGACACTACAGGTGTAATTGATTTTTCATCAGAAATATCTTCATCAACATCTAATAGAGTTCCCCAACCACGTTGAACTAATTTTTCTGCAGTAGAAGGAGTTACACAAGCAATTCTACCTTTTGTACTCTCTATCCAAACCTTATCCAAACAAATTTGAGGTTTTTCAGCAGCATCACTAAAGGGAATTGCAGGAATCATTCCTATTGACAAAATAAGAGGAATTAATGCAAAAATGGTTAATTTCACAAATAATCGAAATCTCAAATTGGATTTAAATGATCAGAGACGAATACTATAAGACTAGAAGTGTTTTGGTGATTATTTTCTTTTTTATGTAGTTACAAAACCCTTCAAATATTTTACAATATCCTCAATATCTTCTTCATCTAATATGTCCACTCTTTTTTCTAGGAACTGGTTAATTGTTCTCCAGCTTGAAACAAACACTGAGCGGTACTTTTGATTGTATGGTATGTTTCCTTTAATGGATAATAGAACATTTGTAACACCAAATTCTCCATCTCCAAATTCCTTTTGAAGTGTAATCCATAAGACTCGACCAGCTCTTTCAGTTTGTTCATGTGGACTCAAATCTTGTTTATTTTTCTGTGCATATTTGTCAGTCCAGTTTTTCACTTCAATCATAAAGACACCTTTTGGACAAACAACTACAACATCCATCTGAGCTGATTTTAGATTCTTTCTTCCATTATATCTGACCCAATATGGTAATTCAATTTCAATTCCACATAGGATATGATAATTGTCATCAAGTTTTGCAAGCTCGTCAATAACATCGTTTTCACCATGAGTTCCTGTACGAAGTTTTCCAATTTTTTTATATTGAAATTTATCGACTTGTCTTTTGTAATGATATCTTTTGACTTCTGCAAAAACTGTTCCTAGTATACCTTTTCTACCGTAACGTTGTTTTTTCATCTTCTGAGTAAATTCTCTTTTTACTCTATCTACATCTTCAACACTTTTGACTTCTTTTGGTAACTTGTCTAGAAGAGATCTTTCACTATCAGCCATTCCATAGATGAAAGCCGTATGTTGTGTATGTGATTGTAATATTTAGAAATTTGAGGCTAAAATCAGGTTCAAAACTTTAGAGACCTGAACTGATTTAATGATTTAATCAGTTACTGGAATGAAACTGATGGACTTAGAATAAGTTTACTGATTATTTAGATACCAAATAGGCATAAAATTGAATGATTTGACAATATGTTTTGATTCTAAATTCTTCTTTTATCTAGTAGACACAGAGGATTATTTCTCTTTTTTTATTTTATTTTATCAGCAAATACACTAACTAAAATTATCAATGCTGAAATACCTGATAACAAACCACCTAGTAAAACAACTACGAGTAATGAAATTGCCATTCCAATAGTAATTACAATAACGCCGATAATGAACACGACAAAGAATTTACGAATATCTTCAATCATAATTGTAATAGGAACCTTTCCAACCATCAAGCTTATTCAGATAACTTGCTACAAATTGACCATGATGGTGTCTGAGAATGTAAAGTGCTCTCAAAGAGATATTGTAATATTTCTCTTGTAATGTCAAACCTCTCATTTTATCTTTATTGTAATTGTAAGTGTGTGTGTCATGTAAGAATCCTTTTACTTTCTTCTCATCAATTTCCATCTCATGAGCTACATGAACTCTAACATTGTTTAGAATTATCAAATCTCGCTCATAGATATCATTTAGAATCTTTAATTTTCCAATCATTCTAGCTTTATCATCAAATCGTAACTTTTTCCAAGAGTCATCTTCAGGATAAACAAATTCAAGAATAGTATCAAAAATCAATCCAAAAGCTTTGTCGGTTACTAAAACTAAATCTCTCCAATTATTTTTGTCAGGTATGTTTTCAATTCTCTTTTTTGCAATTTTGAGAACTTCATTCAAATTTTTTTCTGCATCTTCTAAAGCTTCATCAACATTTGCATATTCTTTCACAAGTTAGTCATCAATTTGTTCAATATATGGATCATGTTAGAAAAACTGATCATTATGAGATATCTAGAACAAGTTTATCTTAAATGACTACAAATAATTTACGAGATAAAATGATGAAAGAAGATAATCAACATAGATGTGATTCGATATTCAACCCTACTGAAAATCAAAGATATCGGTGTATGTTGCCTGAAGGCCATGAAGAAGCACATATCTGGTTTATCACATGGAATCCTGAAGAAGAAGGCGACCAAATGCAATAATGATAGTTTTCAATCCTATCCAAAAACATGGGCTATTTTGAGCATAAAAGCCCTGTTTAGAAATACATTCTGTAATTAAACGAAATAATCTTAATTTGTTTTAGATAATCCTTTCAATAATTCATCCAAGTCTCTAGTTGAATCATATTCATA
Source organism: Candidatus Nitrosopumilus sp. (assembly GCA_029861085.1). The sequence continues at coordinate 9,630 of JAOUAE010000027.1, forward strand.
CCTAGATTCTTCATACTCTACAGTAATCACAGGATACCATCCTTCACCATCTATTGCTCCTTCAAAGTGCTTATCAGGTGGAATTACTGGATGAACTGGTTCCTCATAGTAAATTTCCTCAAATTCTCCATTACAGAGTGGACATTTGGTGATTCTGGGCTCTTTTTCAACCTTCAATTTGCTATAAGAGAGACTGCCAAACCAGGTTACTGTCTGATATCCTTTCTGTATTCCACAGTGAGATAACAGATAACAAAAGGTCTGAAAAACAGAGTCCCTCTCACCTGCTTCTTTGACATACCATCCATATCTTCCAAATGCATTCTTTATGTCTGATGATTTTCCAAATCCAACTAAATGAAAATGAGGTGATGAATACCATCTATGACATGTTTTGTTGAATCTGAATGGATGAAATATTACAGATGCTCCGTGAATCTTTCCCAGTTTTAGGATCTGACTCATTCTTTGACGTAGTAATTTGACTGGGAGATCTCGTTGTGAAACAGGAACTGCAAGTATCAGATGAATTGGTTTTTGTTTTGAATCTTTGGTGAAAGCTTCAATTCTTCTTGTTGACACATTAGCTTGTCTTGCAATCCAATTTGTATAACATGATTTACACGTAGCACGATAGCAAGAACGTCGAAATTGTTTTACATACGTTAACCTTCCTTTTCCCAATTTTTCATGTTTGTCAACATTGATGCAACCAATGGTTTTCCACAATCCACACCAATCATGTGGTTTTGATATTGCAGGAAGTCTCCATCCCAAATGTTCTACATCTAACCAATTTGATAGAAACTTGTGTTCTGAAACAAAATCTGCAACATTTTGTAACGTAGAATTACTTTGCTCAAAGGCAGGACGCAAGAAAGGAATTAAAGATTGATTTTTTGCCTTAGAATCAGATGTAACTTGAGATGAGCTAATTTTCATGTCACATCTTGTTTTTCACTAATACCTATTTTCCAATGTGAGGTCTTGAAACATTCAGAACATACAAAAAAAGAACTTCCAGTGTCATACTCGATAATGAAACTTGGTTTATTCCCACAACATCTCAAGATTTTTTCCATGAAGGAAATATTTTGTTACTATCTAAAGAGAACTATTTGTAAGAAATTTCAAATATTTGTGCCTAAATTAAGCAGATATTAGTTATCAAAATCTCTATACACGATATCCTTCAGGCGTTTCTTGTCATTGTTTTCTTTGTCTATGATTTTCTGGAATTTGTCTTCATCAAGATATTTTTTGATATATGATTCCACTAATTCAATCAAAGTTGTTGGTTTTAATGCCTCTATCTCCCATGATTTGTTTCCGTATTTTCTGATATACCCCTTTGATCTTGAATCCGTGATTTTTGCTGGATTGGGTGATGGATTGTATTGCTCTATTTGCTCCATGGTAAGTGCAACATGAACTATTTTCACAGAGCATTCAAAAGTATTGAGCCTGTTATCGATATCTTCTATCATATTTAATCCGCTTGGATCATGGTCTCCCAGATACAATAATATGCAATTTTTTTGATCTTGGTAGGTTTTTCTGTTGAATCGCAATGAACTTTTGTACATTGCAGTAGCTGAGCTATATCCTCTATTGACCATCAATGGAATTTGATATTGGTTTGTCACACGCTTGATAAAGCTGGACAATGCATCTTTTTCCACCCAGACTTCTACATAGTAATCCTGATTTTGCCAACGATCAAGTCGATAGGAATCAATTGAATTATCTATCAAATGTGCAATATTGTCATAAAATCCACTGTAATTCAGAGTCCTGACATTGTCTTCCATTATCTCCCAATCTACATAGCCATAGTATCGGGCATCATTAATTAGAGTACCAAGGTTGTTGTATTCCTTTTGATCATTGGCAATGATATTCTTGGATACTAACTCATAGTACAGCTGTCTCAACGTGATTTTGTAGCCTTGATCTGAATATTCGTCTAGAATTTTTTGAGCTTGATCAAATTTTTCTTGAGTTCTTTGTTGCCATTTTCTTGGAGTTAGGAATTTTTGCTTGCTTAATTTAATCACCGATAATATCTGTATATTATACCATGTTGACCTCTTTAGGTTCTCTGTTAACATTGTATTCAGATGTTAACAAAAATCAGTTTTCAGATTAGTAGAATTGTATTTGTGTTGATATCAAATTTTACAATAATGCCTCTATATCTTGTCTTGTTGTTTTTGTATCCTTGTCTTTTCTTAAGAGATATTCCAATGCCTGACCCTGTCTTGCAATTTCGGCTCTGAGTGATTGGTTTTCATCACTTATCTTCTGATATTTTGAATCTTTTTCCTCAAGTGATTTTATTTTATCCTCCAATTCTTGCGTTTTGACAGAGATATTACCGTATACGCACAAAAATGGCTCTAGTTTTTGGTAAAGTTTTGATCTGGTTTCTGGAGATAATCTGTAATATTGCATAAGATATCCCTGATGACCATCAAGGGCATTAGCATATTGTTCATCATGCACAAGTGATGCCTGAGTATGAAAATATGCCCTCATTGAATGAATTGTAATCTTGTGTCTATTACTGTCAGGATATTTTTCTGTCAAGCCACACCTATTTCTAAGATTATCAAATGTTCTTTCCTCTGCCAGTCGGGAAGCTTCTAGATTAACAGATTTTGCAAAAACTAGTTCGTTATCATGTTTTTTTGCTAAAATTCTCAGTAGCAATACTTTGGCTTCACTTGAAATGTAGGTTTGTCGTGTTTGTTTTGTCTTTGTAAATTTTCCCTGAATTGTAATCTGAATTGGATCAGATGATAAATCAAAGTCACTTTTTTTCAATGATAATGATTCACCGATTCTCATTCCAGAACTAAGAAGTGTGAGATATAGTGCCTTTCGTTCGGGTTTGGAATAATCTAGTAATAGTTTTAGATGTTCTTTGGTGAGTGGTTCTCTTAGTTCCTGAATTATTTCAGGTAATCTGATCAGATCTTTGATGTCATCAGAACTAATCTTGATTCCCTGACTTCTAAGGTATGTCCTAAATGTGCTAAAATAAGAGGCAATTGTCTTTGGTTTTAGATTCTTTTCTTCCATGTAATTGATAAAATCTTGCAAAAAGTTGTAAAGTGCATCCCCCATACCATCCTCTCTGAGATTCCACAACATCTTTTCAGCATTATTTCCATACACGTTGAGACAAAAATCATCAAAGACATTTAGAACCGATGTTATGACGCTTTTTGATCCTGAAGACTTGCTTTTACTATAGAACTTTTCAACAAATTCCTCTCTTGTGAGTATTTTTCTGAGGGTTTTTTGAAGGGTTTTCAATAACATAGAACCATTTTTTTGTTTTAATAAGAAGTATTTTGTGTACTAAAGAAATTTAATTATCGAATTTATTGAGAGTAACATGACTAGGGCAATTGTTCTTGGCGGTTCACGTGGAATAGGTAAGGCAATTTCAGATTCACTCAAA
>JAOUAE010000132.1 GCA_029861085.1 Candidatus Nitrosopumilus sp.
AGCCAGAAAACTACAATAATTACCTAGATCATGACGGATGTCCGGATGTATTTAGTGCAGCTTCCAACAGTCTAATTGATTCTGATTATGATAATATCCTTGATTCTGTTGATGTGTGTCCATTCGAACGTGAAAACTACAACAGATTCCAAGACGATGACGGCTGTCCCGATGAAATTGAACTTTCAATTACAGGTGATTCTGATTATGATGGAATTCTAAATCAATTTGACATGTGTCCTTATTCTAAAGAAACTTACAATCAATATCTAGATTCAGACGGCTGTCCTGATTTAGTTGCAGATAATTCCATTACTTATGATTCTGATGGTGATAGAATTGTTGATAACTTAGATTTATGTCCAAACCAACCAGAAACTTTCAATGGATTCCAAGACTCTGACGGCTGTCCAGATAAACAAGCATCTAACTTAGATTCTGATCAAGATGGAATCTCAAATATCTCTGATGCATGTCCACTACAACCTGAAACTTACAACAATTATCAAGATGAAGACGGCTGTCCAGATTCAACCAGTTCTGTTGTTCCATCATACATCTTTGCTGATGCTGACGGCGATGGAATTGATGACAGATGGGATTCATGTCTTGATGAGCAAGAAAATTACAATAATTATTTAGACTGGGACGGCTGTCCAGATATCCAAGGATTTTCAAAATCTGCATTATCTGATATTGATTACGATGAAATCCCGGATGTAATTGATGCATGTCCAACAATTGGTGAAAGATATAATGGATTCCAAGACGATGACGGCTGTCCAGATACAGTAGATTATGATTCATTTGGAGATTCTGACTTTGATGGAATTACTGACAATATTGATCAATGCATTAATGCCAGAGAAACTTACAACAGATACCTTGATGATGACGGCTGCCCTGACACAATTCCTGATAACAAACCTACAGCTGATACTGACGGAGACAACATACCTGATTATCTAGATCTGTGTCCAAACCAGCCAGAAACTTTCAACGGAATGGATGACGCTGACGGCTGTCCGGATGATCCTTCTGCTTTGCAAGACACTGACCAGGATGGCATTTCTGACACTCTGGATGCATGTCCATCAATCCCTGAGACTTACAACAGATACCTTGACGGGGACGGCTGCCCCGACAGCGTCGATGCAGTCGATGCACAGTACACTTTCCCTGATACTGACGGCGATGGAATCGATGACAGATGGGACTCTTGTATTGACGAGCCAGAAAACTACAATAATTACCTAGATCATGACGGATGTCCGGATGTATTAGGTGCAGAATCTACAATTCCAACAAGACCTGATACTGACGGTGATGGATACCATGATGCAATTGATTCATGTCCAACAATCCCTGAAACCTGGAACAAGTACCTCGACGCTGACGGCTGTCCGGATACAGCTCCCGAACAACAGAGGTTTGTACATGATGATGATCTAGACAGTATAATTAATGATGAAGATCTGTGTCCTCTAGAACCTGAGGATTATGATGGTGACCGAGATTACGACGGCTGCCCCGACATCACTCCAAATCAATAGTAAATTTCTTGTGTAAATTTTTGAAATAGTAAATATATTCAGTCTGTAAAGTTATGATATGCTTCCCAAATTTTCTAGTAGGGCATTTTTAGCTCCAATGGCTGGAGTTAGTGATCCTGCCCTTCGATTACAATGTAAACAAATGGGAGCTGGACTTGTTGTTACAGAATTTACTAATATTCATAGTATTATTGCAAAAGAAAATCAACTTAAAGAAAAAATGCAAACAATACAGGAATTTATTGAATATTCAGATCAGGAACGCCCTCTTTCAATTCAGTTGTTTGGTTCTGATTTATTTGCATTAGAGAAGGCTGCTAAAATTGTAGAACCATATTTTGATATAATTGATTATAACATGGGATGTCCTGCACCACATATTACTCAGCAAATGGCGGGTGGTGCATTATTACAAGAAGTTAATTTAACCCAACAAATATTCAGCACTCTTGTAAATGCTGTAAAGAAACCCATAACCCTAAAGATTCGTTCTGGAGTAACTGATGCAAGTAAATTCCTGTTCCGTAAAATTGCAGAAATTGCAGAAGATGAAGGAATCCAAATGATTACATTACATCCAAGAACTGTTAGTCAAGGCTATTCTGGAAATGCTGATTGGAATATGATCAAAGAACTCAAAGAAATTTCCACTATCCCAATTGTTGGAAATGGCGATATTACTACTCCTGAAGATGCTAAAACTATGATTGATGAGACTGGTTGTGATTATGTAATGATTGGACGTGGTGCTATGGGTAATCCGTTTTTATTTGAACAAATTAATGATTATTTTAGAACTAATTCTTACAATGAATATTCTTTCAAAGATAGATTAGATTCATTTTTTGATTATCTACATCTTACGAGTGAATATAAAATAAAATTTGCAAATATCAAGGGTCAAGCAATGAGATTTACCAAAGGCATGAATGGTGGTTCAAAAATTCGTTCAAAAATTACTATTTCAAAAAATATTAAAGAATTAGAAAAAATTATGAATGATGCATACATGGTATCCTAAATATTTTTTAAATTATTTTCTATTGCTTTACATTTGTTTATAAAATTACTTAATTTAATGTTATATTTTTAAGTAAATTGGACTATTCTTATATATTTTAAGATGGCATTTTAATTATGAATATGGAGGTTGAATAATAGTTGGCAACAGCTTATGTTCTCATAAATTGTGAGCTAGGTTCAGAGGAAGCAGTAATCTCAGAATTAAAATCCATTGATGGAGTTGTTGAAGTGCATGGTACATTTGGCGCATATGATATTTTGGCTAAAGTTGAATCAAGTCAGGTAGAGGCGCTACGTGAAACTATAACTTGGAAGATTAGGAAGATTCCAAAAATTAGATCAACATTGACATTAATGGGAATTGAAGGACAAGAATAATTCTTCAAAATCCTGTATTTTTACACTAGGAATATTTTATTGATCTTTCTTTTCAAAAATATATCTTCCAAAAAGATTCACACAGAAGATAAATACACAATACCTCTCAATAGTTTAACCCTGATTAACCTCTCTGTGTCTTGTATGTTATTTTAATAAAAGAAAATGATTAGAGGGCTTCAGAACCACTCTTTTTAGATGCGATATTCAGAATGTTATCCACATTGGTAACAACCACAATTCCATCTCCTCCTTTTCCTGTAAAAGCTGCATCTGCAATTGCTGTGGAAATTTTTTCTACATCTGAGTCATTTACAATTGTACTAACAGTTGCAACTTCGTTGTATTATGCAGTAATTGAACCTGTCCCTCTACCTGATCTTATTTGTTGTCGAATTCCGGAGCCTCTGCCTTTTCCTTCCAGAATGGTAAATCCTCCGACAATATCGTTAAGCGCCTCAGTCACGGCTGTGATCTTGGTTGCTTGAACAGTTGCCTCAATTCGTTTCATTTCAATTCTTTTTTGGTATTGTTTAAAAAAGATCATATGTTTTTATTTCAATTCTATGATACAATAAAATCTGATTGGTTATGTCATAATCCTCTGACCTTTTTAGTCTCTGGGGAAAAGAAAATCATGAAAAGTGATGAAAAAAGATCTCATAGACTTAACTATCTCTTGAAGTGTTATTTGACAAATCCTACAGAAAATGAGTTATATGAAAGAGCTAAGCAAATGGGGGTGACTGATTCAACCGCCAAAGATTACATTAGAACGGTGATTATACAGGCTCAAAAAATTTACTCGAAATAGATTTCCAATTCAAATATTCCCTTCATCTATGTTTTAAGGCATTCTTCCAAATCTTAAACAAGGTATTCATAACTAATTAGTGCAAAAGGAGAATCTCTTGGTGAATCATTATACTATAATCGGTTGTTATGATGTGATTTGAAAACTTGTTTAAAATCACAACATTGTATGTAAAAATCATACAAAATTCTTGTAAAACAATTAAAATAAGATTTTAGGGAATTTAGATGATGGAAATTAAAGAGGTGACAGTATAGATATGGTTGTTGCGTTTGTTCTAATCAACTGCGAATTAGGTTCTGAAAAACAAGTCATTACAGATCTAAAATCAATTTGTTGTGTCAAAAAGGTATACGGTGTCTTTGGTGCTTATGATCTTATGACAAGTTTA
>JAOUAE010000133.1 GCA_029861085.1 Candidatus Nitrosopumilus sp.
CCACGTACTGGTTCAACCATATTCCAAAAAAGATAGACGTTGCTTCTTCCAATTCCAGTATCAGATGCTTGAGAATAAATCTGATCTAATTCTTGTAAGGTTGTAGATGGATTTGGAGAATTAATTATAAGGCCAATTTTTTCATTAGTTTTTTTAGGAATAGTTTCTGAATTTGGTATAATCAAAATTGCAGATATTATAGTAATAATCACGGCTAGGATAACAATAATTCCTAAAACTTTCTTATCCACTTTGAATCAAAATGGAAATACAGGTAAAAAAGTTGTTATGGATTTGTCAGATTTTACAATAACAAAACATTATGGATCTCTTGAACATTTAATTAGTATCGAAATAAAATTTTCATAATTATATCGTGATAGTATATGTCCGAGCAGGGAAAACTATTACACCTGAAGGATTTCAGGTCTTTCATCTTTTTTCATATACTATCACGCTTAACCAATCATTAAATGGCAACTACTTCTGCTTGGCAAGCAGTTATTGCCTCCCTGCTAAAGCAGGTCCCTGATAATTGGGTTAAGTGTAATGGGGTTATCCCGATGTACATCCGCTGTATCCACATTCAATGCACATACTGCAGCCCTCTACAAAGACTAGATTGTTTTTACATGTTGGACACAGACGATCCTCTGAAACTTCTTCTTGTTTTGTAGGTTCAAGTTTGATTTCTTCGTCATGAATTTTCAATGCAAGCGATGCAGTGACTTGAGATTTGATGTATGGGTTTGTGATGTTGGCAGTGACAAAAGCAGTCATGTACTCACTTGGCATTACCTCAAATGTCTTTGTTGCATTTTCACTTGTCATGTGAAGTACTTGCTTGTGTCTAGAGCCATCACGATAAACAGTCATTCCTTTTAGTCCTATTTCATGTGCCAGCAAATATGCAGATTTTACATCCTCTACTGTAACATCATATGGCATGTTGATTGTTTTTGCAATTGCATTTCCAATCCAATCCTGCCAGACACCTTGGGCCATAAGATGATCAGCCCAATGAATATCCATTGCTGTAACAAAGACATCTTGCATCCATTGTGGAATTTCATCCAGTCCTTTCAATGAGCCATAATTGTCTGCAATCTTTTCGAGGATTTCATCAGTGTAAAGGCCTTCTTCTTTTAGGGCTTCTTCAAGAATCTTGTTTGTATAAAAGAACCTTCCAACAGTAACTCTCTTTTCAAATACTAGAGCAAATGCGGGTTCCATTCCATTTGAGCAATCTGCTATCATAGAAAGAGTACCAGTTGGTGCTACTGTAGTGGTCAAGACATTTCTAATACCATGTTTTTGGATTTTTTCAATTAGTGGATTCCATTCATAGGAGTGAGATTCTTTTGGTTTCTCATAATATCCTGCTACTGGAATCTTTCCTTCAGGGTATTCCGTTTTTGAACAAAGTGGGAACTCACCACGAGAATTAGCAAGTGCTACACTTTCCTCCATAGAATAGTAGGTTAGGGCTTCAGACAGTTTTGATTGTAATTCATATCCTTCTTTGGAATTGTATGGGATTTTTAATTTGTATAATAGATCGGCAACACCCATCACTCCAAGCCCAATTCTTCTGGACTCTTTTGAGGCTATACTGATTTCTGGAACTGGATAATTGTTTACATCAATGATATTATCCAAAAATCTTGTTGTCTTTCTAATTACTTCTTCATATCTTTGCCAATCAAATTCATAAGATCCATCTGCTTGTCTCTTTACAAGATTTACCAAGTTGATTGAACCCAGGTTACATGATTCATACGGATAGAGACTTTGTTCACCGCATGGATTTGTTGCTCTTAATGGTGCTTGTCTGGCTTTGGCAAATACATTGTATTTGTTAATTTGATCAAAGAAGATCAATCCAGGTTCCGCACTCTTCCATGCAGACAATGCAATTAGATCAATTAATTGATGTGCATTGATTTCTTTTACTGGTTTTTTGTCACGTGGACTACGTAAGACATAGTTGCCATCAGTTGTATTGACAAGTGCATCCCAAAAATCTTCCCAAATACCAACACTTACGTTAAAATTTTCTAAAATTCCTGGTTCTGTTTTGTTTGTGACAAATTTTTCAACATCGGGATGCCATGCTTCAATAATTCCCATGTTTGCACCGCGTCTCTTGCCACCTTGTTTAACAACTTCAGTTACAGTGTTGATGATATTCATGAAAGATACAGGGCCAGATGCAACACCAGAAGTAGATGCTACGATGTCACCTTCTTCACGAAGATCAGAATAGTTAATTCCAACTCCGCCACCTGACTTGAAAATTAATGCGGCGTCTGAAGTAGATTTCATGATTTCTTCCATACCATCTTTCATTCCAAGTACAAAACATGCGGAGAGTTGGCCTAGTCGTCCACCCGCATTCATCATTGTTGGTGAATTTGGAAGAAAGTCTTGTTTGGTCATCATTTCATAATATTCAGTGATTTTGTCTGCATAACTTTCAAGCTTCTTTGCTGCTAATAATGTCAATAGATCTTTGAAGCTTATCTTCATCTGACCTTTGTTTGCAAGGGTCACATAGTGATTGATTAAAGATCTAAAATGCCATTTGTTGAAGAAATAATCCCCTACCTTGAATTTATAATCAAAGGCATCTAGTTTTTCAAGATAAGATTTTGCTTCATCAATATCTTGTTTGTTATTTCCAGATTTATCGAATATTTGTGCATCATATAGCATATCGCCAATTCCCACTAGAATTGCGACTCTTTCAAACATCTGAGTTGGAGACTCGATAATCTCACTTTTTCCATTTCTGAAAAGATATCTTGAGGCTAAAACCCTGAGACAATTAAGATCGAACTTCTTTGAAACTGGATCAAGAGCCTTTAGATTCAGAACTCTCATTTTTTCATCCCTTAATTTTCTTCGCTCATGCCTGTAAACGATGTATGCTTTTGCGATATCGCTATTTCCGCTATCAATCAAAGTTGACTCTACAATATCTTGAATATCTTCAACTGTAGGTGCTTTGGAGCTTGTAAATCCTTGCTCTACTAACTTGTTAACTACATCATCTGCTAGTTTATCAGCTACGCCACGGTCGGCTTTAGAGGTGGCTGCCAATGCCCGAAATATGGCATTTGAAATTTTATCTTTATTGAAAGCCGTTACTGCGCCACTGCGCTTACGGATCTCATTGATCGTATTTTCTATTTGTGAATTATCCATAATAATCTCTCCGCAGGAGTTAGAACTAATATGGATATAACTTATGTGCTCGAAAAATTTTGATCTCTCTCACTTAACGAGTCAATTTTTTCAACACCGCTACTATGAAGTTCATACCGGCATAGGATTGATAGTTATTGTAATGCAAATCGTAACATCATCAATTTTATTGAACTGGGGTTTCAGGAAAAACCGACAAATAGTTTATACACATATTTGTTTTAACTTATGCGTAGAGATTTAGTTTAATTTCTTAAGAGTCAAGTTCACTGTGAATTTAAGAAATGTAATCCGTCAGATGTCAAGTCTTACATAAGATCTGACGTTTCCTCTACCACTATTAATTAATTGAAAAATTAACTAATTAATCTAACTATTCTGTTAGATAAATGATCATAAACAGTATAAGCTAATAATTATTAACGTGTTAGTTATGAAATAAAAATTTGTACGATTATCGTATAAATTTATGAAGAATATTGGTTTAAATCCTATTGATATCGATCACAACATCTGAATTAGATCAAAAAAATTTGAAAAATAATCGTAACTAATTTTTTAATTATGAATTTCAGACAACGTAAGGTGACTTACACTTTGGACACTTGTCCTCAAACGGTTCATCTTTAAAACCACATTCACCACAAATTGCAGTATTTCTTACAGGTTTGAAAGAAGGTGTAAGTTCGGATGCTTTCTCAATTGATTTTTTGATTTCCTCAGCATTTGCATATTTGTCAATTTCTAATGTCACAAGCAATCCTCCATTAAGTAATTTAGAGAGTTTATTACATTCAGAAATAGACTCACTTTTGAGTGTATAATTGGAAATTTCAGATGCATTAACTGCTATTCCTTGAGAATAGAAATCAGTATCCATTGAATTTAGAGATGAATTTTTGCCATATTTTTCACCATCAAGGGTTGCAAAACGAGGAGAACCTT
>JAOUAE010000134.1 GCA_029861085.1 Candidatus Nitrosopumilus sp.
TAGCAATCATCTCAATAATTGCAGTATCTGCAAAATCAAGACTTAGCATTATTCCAAGATACTAAAATCACACAACTTTTTCATTTTTTCATTTTTAATAGTAAAGGAGATATACAAACAAGTACTGAAAAATTTGTGAGATATAGAATATGTTGTAGTCTTGCAGTTTTATTAATAATTTCTACTGGAACAGCATTTGCACAAGAATCCCTAATCTCCGTTCAAACAGACGATAAAAATTACGACGAAGGAGACACTGTCGTAATATCAGGAACTGTAACTACCATTGTTGGTAGCACCCCGGTAACATTACAGCTCTTTTCTGAGGGTAATCTAGTAGATATTGCACAGATTGTAATAGCACAAGATGGCAGTTATTCTCATACAACAATCGCAGAAGGCCCATTATGGAAAAAGCAAGGAGACTACACAGTCAGAGTATCATATGGAGAAGGAAATACCGCAGAAGCAGAATTCAGTTATTCCCCTAAATCAGCAATAAGTGAAACTACGACTAATTTCGAAGTGGATGCTGGAAGTCACGGAACTTTTGATGTAGAGTACACTATCAAAGGAGCTTCGATTAAAGATATAGTAGTAGACTCAAACAACTTTGGACTAGTAGTACAAATTGAATCAATTGATGAAGGAACAGTCACATTAGATCTGCCCAGAGAATTCATAGGTGCAGAGAAGCAAGATGGTAAAGATGAAACTTTCATTGTTTTAATAGATGGAATAGAAGTCGAATATCAAGAAGCAGTTGTGCATTCAGAATCCAGAATAATAACAATTAATTTTGAGCAAGGAGATTCACAAATTCAAATAATTGGTACCTATGTGATTCCCGAATTTGGTACAATTACAATGGTGATCTTAATTGTAGGAATCATGATTACAATTTTAGCTACTAAAAATAAATTTCAAATTAGCATATTTAGATTTTAGAAGTAAAAGAGTATTTTTCTTTGAATGGTGAAAATGATCTTAGTTCTTCAACTATTATTTTTAAAGAGTCAACTGTTTGTTCAATTTCCTTTTTATTATTAAAAATCCCCATAGTCAATCTTAAAGATCCTGTGATTTGTTCGTGTGAAAAGCCCATTGCCTGTAATACATGAGAAGCTCTTTGGGTATTGACAGAGCATGCTGAACCTGTAGAAGCTGCAATCCCATACTCATCAAGTTTGATAATGAGATCCTCTCCATTAACACCAAGAAATGTAAAATGGGCATTATTAGGCAATCTTGATTGAGGATCACCATTCAAAGTTACTTCAGGAATTTCATGTAAGACTTTTTCAACTAGAATATCTCGAAGTTTTTTTACATAAGATATGTTTTCATCCAAATTATTTTTTGCAATTTCACATGCTTTACCAAATCCAACAATATTTGCAACATTTTCAGTTCCAGAACGTAATCCAAATTCCTGACCCCCGCCCAAAATCATAGGATCAATATCAGTACCATTTTTGATGTACAATGCCCCTATTCCTTTAGGACCATGAAGTTTATGAGACGAAATAGATAACAAATCTATGCCTAGTTTCTTAACATCAATTGGAATCTTACCAACTGCTTGAACAGCATCTGTATGAAAGGGAATTTTTTGTTTATTGCATATTTTAGTTATTTCAGAAATTTGTTGAACAGTACCAACCTCATTATTTCCAAACATTATTGAAACAAGACAAGTATCATCAGACAAGTGATTTATTAATTCCAATGGATCTATTTGCCCAAAGTGATTGACAGGTAAATAATCTACAATCATTCCATTTTGAGTTAATTTTTTACATGGTTCTAAAATTGCGTCATGTTCAATTAATGATGTAATGATTTTACTGGATGTGTTTTTCATAACGATTCCGTTTAACACGGTATTGTTAGATTCCGTTCCTCCAGAAGTAATTAAAATTTCAGAAGGATCTGCATTAATCAATAAAGCAATTTGTTTTCTAGCTTTTTCAATAGCTTTACGAGCTAATCTACCATGCCTATGAATAGACGATGGGTTTCCATATTGTTCTTTAAGATACGGTAGCATTGAATCTAAAACATCTTCATGAATTTGAGTGGATGCTGCGTTATCCAGATAAATCAATCTGCAATCACATTAATTTTTCCCGGTTTATATCCTTCTGGATCAACTTCAACCGCAATAAAACCAATCATCTTTAATTTTTCAGTAATTTGTTTCAAAATATTTTCATCAAATATAGATATTATTTTTTTATCTACTTCAATTTTTGCTGAACCGTTAATATCGCGAACTCTAACTTGTTTTGCTTTTGTAAGTTGCTTAACAATAATTTCACCGAATTCTATTCTGGTTAATTTTTCAGCAGTTACTCTTTGTCCCCAAGGAATTCTAGATGCCAAACATGAATTTGAGGGCCTGTCAAATACAGATAGTCCTATCAGTTTTGCAGTTTCTCTAATTTTTGATTTTGAGAAATTAGTTTCTAGAAGTGGACTCCGAATTCCGTTTTGTTTTAAAGCTTTGATTCCAGGCCTATAATCACCCAAATCATCAAGATTAGTCCCATCAACTATAACCTTAACACCATACTCTTTTGCCAATTGAATCAAACGACCCCCTAACTCCATTCTACAGTGAAAACATCGATTAGAATCATTTTTTGTGAATTCTTCATTTTTAAGTTCATTATAATCTAAAAAAAGTTGTTGAATCCCAATCTCAGAGCAAATTTGTTTAGCAGTATGAAGTTCTTCTTCAGACAAAGTTTTGTAATCAGCAGTTACTGCAATAGCAGAATTTCCTAATTTTTGAAATGCAGCATATGCAACAAGTGCGCTATCAACACCACCAGAAAGTGCAATCATTACTTTATTTTTATCATCAAACCAATTTACAAGATCATCAAGATTTGTCATGATAACTCTCCAATTTTTCAACTTCTTTTCTCAATAATGTATCAGTCTCCTTAATTGATTTGTCAAGAATATCAGATATTCTCTTCAAATCATCAAATTCTATTTTAAAATCAGTTTTTCCTTTAAATGAAAATTTTTTGTAATTTGCTTGAAAAGATTGCCCATTTGAAATTAAAGAAACCTTATGCGTTGATCTAGGAACAATGAATCGATTAGAATCAAAAACTCGAATTCCCAATGTTCCAGTTTCTAACACTAACGTATCAATTACTTTATCAATATTTTCATCAGTGCAAATTATAGATATAAGGTTTGTAGGCCTTCCTTTTTTTGTAATTCCCGGATAGATAGAAACATCAAGTGCGCCTTTTTTCATAATTTTCTCAATTAAATTTCCCAAAATTTCACCTGAAATATCATCTACATTAGTTTCAAGTGTTTTTACTGAATCAACTTTGAAGTTATTTTCAGAGCCTCTAATAATTTTCAATACATTTGAAAAAGTTTCAAAGTCTTTTTGCCCAGCACCATAACCAATTGAATCAACTTTCATTAATGGGTAATATTTTACAGATTCATGTACTAAGTTTACTAAAATACAGGCACCAGTTGGGGTCGTGAGTTCTTCATTCACATTATTTCCTTTAATAATCAAGTTTGAGTTTTTAAAAATCTCAAGAATAGCACTTGCAGGATTGGACATAGTGCCATGTGAAAAAGTTATAGAGCCCCCTCCAACTGAAACAGGCAAACAGAAAAATTTTTCATCAAACAATTTTAAATCTTCCAACGCGATTGTGATTCCAACAATATCTACAAGAGTATCAATGCTAGAAGCTTCGTGAAAATGAACAGATTCTTCAGGAACTCCGTGAATTGTGGATTCTGAAGAGATCAGTGTATCTATGCATGATTTTGCAAAAGTTTTTGCTTTTTGTGATAGTCCAAGTGTAAAAACTGAATTAATAACGGCTTTTTTAATTTCAGAACCTTTTCTTTCATGAACATTCTCATCAATTTCCAAAACCAATTGAAAAGATCTAATTCCGTGTTTTTGAATTCTTTCAAAATCAATTTTTTTTATAATTGAATTTGAAAGGAATTTTTCAGATCGATTAATTCCATCAATTATTTTATTTTTATCAGCACCTAAATCAATCAATGAACAAAGAAGCATATCTCCAGATATGCCTGCAATTTGGGGATCAATTACAACAACCATGATTAAAAATTATGAAAAAT
>JAOUAE010000135.1 GCA_029861085.1 Candidatus Nitrosopumilus sp.
GGCATCATCTGGGATGTTTAGAGTCGCATCACATTCTGGGCAGTTCATGTTTTTGTAGACCCTTTCTTTTGTAATTTATTAGCTTCTGTTGATTGCATACCCCACAAATCTACAAATCCTTTAGCTAATCTTTGATCAAAGGTGGATTCTGCTCCATAAGTGGCAATATCGTGATTATACAATGAATTACTGGACTTTCTTCCAACCACTCTGAGGCTTCCCTTGTACATCTTTAGTTTCACCGTTCCTGATACTGGTTTTTGTGATGCCTCAATAAATCCATCCAGATCTGTTCTTAGGGGATCCTGCCAAAGTCCGGAATATGTCAAATATGCCCATTCGTCATCAATCATTGACTTGAACTTGTTTTCATGTTTAGTGTGTACCATTTTTTCTAAATCTGTATGGGCTTCAATTAGGCAAGTTGCTGCTGGAGTTTCATACACTTCGCGAGATTTGATTCCGACAACTCTGTCCTCAATGTGATCAACTATTCCGACACCTGCATTTCCCGCTTTTTTGTTGATGTATTCAATTAGCTTTAGTGATTCCATTGTTTTGCCATCAACTCCAACTGGTATTCCTTTGCTGAATTTAATTTCCAAGTATGTCGGTTTGTCTGGCAAGTTTTTTGTTTTAACCCAAATGAATGCATCATCAGGTGGCTCGTTGTATGGATCTTCTAACACTCCTCCTTCTATTGCACGTCCCCACAAGTTTTGATCAATGCTGAATTTTTTTGCCACAGTATCAATTTCAATCCCGTGTTTTTTTGCAAATTTTAATTCTGTATCTCTGTCCAAATTTTTATCTCTAATGGGTGCAATGATTGGAAGATCAGAACCTGAACGTAATGTAATATCGAACCGCACCTGATCATTTCCTTTTCCGGAGCATCCGTGAGCAAGTGATGTTACTTTTTCTTTCTTTGCAATTTCTAAAACTTTCTCTGCAATTAATGGTCTGGCAAGTGCTGTTGCAAGACAATATTTCTTTTGGTAAAGGGCATTTGCTTTAATTGATGGAAAGATGTAATCTTTGACAAATTCTTTTCTTGCGTCAATGTTGTAGTGTTTTTTTACGCCGAGTTTTTTTGCTTTGGCTGCGATTTTTTTCCAATCGTCTCCTTGCCCGACATCCACTGTGACTGTAATGACGTCCATGTCATGTTCATCTTGTAGATACTTTACAACAACTGAAGTGTCTAGTCCGCCAGAAAATGCAAGAATTCCTTTTTGAGCCATAAAACATCTTTTCCGCAGTATTTTGGAATTTATCTTTTGTGATAGTCTCAAATCAAATTATTTTCAAAAAATTTCTGACTAGCTTGAGCTAAAATTCGATGATTATTTAACCGCCAGATATAACGCTGTTTTATGAAAACTCGATCGGTAATTTCTGCTGGTATTGCTGGAATTATTTTGTTGTCTGTATTGGGAATTTCTCTTAGTTCTAGTGACACTACACATGAAAATAAGATTCGCATTGCTTACTTTCCCAACATTGGTCATGCGGTTCCTATAGTTGGAATGGAAAAAGGATTCTTTGAAAACAGCATAGGGGAGCAAGCGACAATTGAAACCAGGGTTTTTGATAGTGGCCCTCAGGCAATAGAGTCCCTGTTTGCAAATTCCATTGATTTGGCATATGTGGGACCCGGCCCTGCCATTACTGGATTTTTAAATTCAGAGAATCACAATGTGAAGATACTTGCAGGCGCTGCAAGTGGTGGTGCAAGCTTTATTGTTCATCCTGACTCTGAGATATCTTCTGCATCTGACTTTGCAGGAAAAAAAATTGCAGCGCCCCAAATTGGAAACACTCAGGACATCTCACTGCGAAATTATCTTTCTGAAAACGGATTAAAGCCAGCTGAGAAAGGTGGCTCTGTAATCGTATATAACATTCCCAATCCTGATGTCTACACATTATTTGTCAAAGGAGATATTGATGGTGCATGGGTTGCAGAACCTTGGGCAACCATTTTGGAGACTGAACTGGGGGGAAAAAGATTATTCCATGAAGAAGAACTATGGCCAGACAAAACATTTGCCTCTGTTCTTTTAATTGGGAATACAAATTATGTTGAGCAAAACCAAAAACTGGTTTCTGATTTTTTGACGTCGCATCAAGAAACAGCAATTTGGATCAATCAAAATCCTGTTGAAACCAGAATTGTCTTCAATGACTTTCTAAAATCTCATTTGGGTCAGCCTTTGTCTGATGATGTTGTGGACATTGCATTGTCTAATCTTGTAATCAGTGATGATCCTCAAAGTGATTCTGTTCACTCTATTGCCAAAAAAGCTGATGCATTAGGATATTTGGGAAGAAATGGCTATGACTTGACTACGATTTTTTACTCTTTTGATTCAAATTCCGGTCTGGAGGACGGTAGCTAGATGACTAAATTGGAGGCAAAAAATATCGTGAAATATTTTAGCCATGACTCTCATAATCTCAAGGCTTTAGGCGGTGTTAATCTCAAAGTTGATGCCGGTGACTTTGTATGCCTGGTTGGTCCTTCTGGTTGTGGAAAATCCACATTCTTGCGCATAGTTGCAGGCCTGGAGAAACCTGATGAAGGACAAATTCTCTTTGATGGCCGTCCTGTCACTGAAACCGGACCTGAAAGAATCATGGTGTTTCAAGAAGGTGCCTTGTTCCCATGGTTAAAGGTTCAAGACAATGTGGAATTTGGATTAAAGATGGCAGGCATTCCAAAGGATGAGAGGGCAAAGATATCTCATCGATATTTGGACATGATGCAGCTTACAAAGTTTGCAGACTCTTACACTTATCAGCTTTCGACTGGGATGAAACAGCGTGTGGCCATTGCCAGGGCACTTGTGATGGATCCTGATGTGTTGCTGATGGATGAGCCCTTTGCAGCCCTTGATGCACAGACTCGTGACTTGTTGTTAGTTGAGATGCAATTGATTTGGGAAAAAACAAAAAAGACAATCTTGTTTGTAACTCACAATGTTGCAGAAGCTGCAGTCCTTGGAACCAAGGTGGCAATCTTCAGTAATCGACCGTCAACTATCAAAAAAGAAGTTGACAATAATTTTCCGCGACCTAGGGTAACTGAAGACGAATCATTACTTGAATTTCAACATGATATTTTGGCAGATCTCAGACCAGAGGTAAAGAAAAGTAAAGGATGATGTGATAGTTGTGGTAAAAAAAAATTATGTTCCTCATAGAATTGCATTTTACATTGGAATTGTTGTAGTCTGGCAAATTATTTCGATGAGTGGAGTTTGGCCTGAGAATATTTTTCCGTCTCCATATGAAGTAGCAGAAGACTTGGCATATGGTGTTGCAGATGGCAGTCTGTTTTATGGAATTGCAACTAGCATGTGGAGGTTGTCTATTGGGTTGGCAATTGCAATTGCAGGTGGAATGGTTTTGGGAATTTTTATGGCAAGAGTGGAGGCAGTCAACCAGACTGTTGGTTCGTTAGTTTTAGGATTGCAGTCCATCCCTTCAGTTGCTTGGGTCCCGCTTGGAATACTTTGGTTTGGCCTGACTGATACCGGAATCATCTTCGTTACTGCAATTGGGGCAGTCTTTGCAGTTACCATTAACACCTATACTGGTGTCAAAAATATTGACCCTCATTTCATCGAGGCCGCAAAAAATATGGGTGCAAAAGGCAGTCAGCTGGTAACTGCTGTCTTGATTCCAGCTGCATTCCCATACATGATTTCAGGCTTTAAGCAAGGCTGGGCATTTGCATGGAGGGGTGTAATTGGCGCTGAGCTACTGTTTGGATATCTGGGACTGGGATTCTTGCTTAACGCTGGCCGCTCTCTTACTGATGTCTCTCAAGTCATTGGAATAATGCTTGTCATTATGATGATTGGACTTGTAATTGACGGTCTTGTGTTCAAGAGACTGGAAAACAAGGTAATGTCTCGCTGGGGATTAAGATAGTCTTTTTGAGATTCAGTTTTTCACAGTTCAAATTTGAGTGGGAGCACAACCTGTGTGGGCATATAGTTAAGGGTGAAATTTTCGGACCAACGTTAGAATTTTTTCATAAATGATTTTGGGGTAATTTTTACTTTGATAAAGTGCTAAGTTATTGAATTGTTAATTCTATTAGCAAGTTAAATT
>JAOUAE010000028.1 GCA_029861085.1 Candidatus Nitrosopumilus sp.
CAAAGAAGAGATTTGTCAAGTTCTGAGTCCTTTAGTTTTTCTTCAAGATTTACGATATTTTTTATTTTTTCTATAAACCAAGGATCAACAGTAGATAGTTTGTAAATTCGTGCAACCGATATACCCATTTTTAATGCAATAGCAACATGATATAGAATTTGATCATCATGATGAGATAGTTTGTATTCAATTTCTTCCTCAGTGTATTTCTTCCCGTTTGTACGATTCAAAACCAAACCATCATTTCCAATATCCAACATTCGAATTGCTTTTTGGAAAGACTCTTCAAATGTTCTACCAACCGCCATTACTTCTCCAACGGATTTCATGGTAGGTCCAAGTCTTCTATTTACCAGTTCAAACTTTTCAAAATCCCATCTAGGATGTTTGCATACAATATAATCAAGTGAGGGCTCAAAGCAAGCAGTAGTATTTTTTGTAATTCTGTTTACAAGTTCTGATAAATTATAACCCAATCCAATTTTTGCAGACATGTATGCCAAAGGATATCCAGTTGCTTTACTTGCTAGTGCAGAAGAACGTGAAAGTCTAGGATTGATTTCAATTGCAACATACCTATCAGAATCTGGGGCAAGAGCATATTGAATATTACATTCACCTACAATGCCAACATGTTTTGTTGCACGCAATGCTGCAGAACGTAACATGTGATATTCATGATTATCAATAGTTTGAGATGGAGCAACCACAATGTTATCACCAGTATGAACTTTCATTGAAAGAACATTTTCCATGTTGCAAACAATTACATTATTTCCATCAAAATCTTGCATTACCTCATATTCAATTTGTTTCCACTCTCCAATGTATTCTTCAATGAGCACCTGACCAACAAGACTTGCCTTAAGACCGCGCTCAACAATTTCATGGAGTTCAATTTCATTATAGGCAACACCACCGCCTCTGCCACCCAGAGTATACGCAACCCGAATAATTACAGGGTAAACCAGTTCCTCAGCTGCCTTTTTTGCATCCTCAAAATTAGTAACTGTTTTGCTTTTTAGAACAGGCATACCGCATTCTTTCATTGAATCCTTGAAGAGTTGCCGATCCTCAGTTTTTTTAATTCCCGGAATTTGGGTTCCAAGTACATTGACGCCGTATTTTTGAAGAATTCCAGACTCTTCCAGGTTAACCCCACAGTTCAGTGCAGTTTGTCCTCCATATGCAAGCATGACTCCATCAGGTCTTTCTTTTTCAATAATGGATTCTACGTACTCTGCATTTACTGGAAGCAGATACACTTGATCTGCAAATCTAGTATCGGTTTGGATCGTAGCAATGTTTGGATTGATTAAGACACTGTTTATTCCATCTTCATGTATGGCTTTGAGACATTGGCTTCCGGAGTAGTCAAATTAGCGGTCGTTTTTAGCGACTCTCGCCGGCTTCTCCGATTTTAATTGCCCCACTTCCAAGTACAAGAATTTTTTTTAACGATTCATTCTTTGGCAGATGTTCCTCCCTCCATAAGGTGCTTGAGTTCTTCAAAGACGAATTTGCAATCATAAGGACCAGGTGCAGCTTCTGGATGAAACTGAACTGCAACACAATTTTGTTTTTTGTGTTTTATTCCTTCAACGGTTTTATCGTCTGCATTTGTAAACCATAAATTAAAGTCAGATTTTTTAAGAGATTCAGGAGTAATTCCATACCCATGATTCTGACTAGTAACATACACTTGATTATTTTCCAAATTGACACAAGGTTTGTTTTGTCCTCGATGTCCATATTTCAATTTGTAAGTTTCAGTGTTTCCAGCAATTCCAATAATTTGTGCACCTAAACAAATTCCTAGTGTGGGTATATTATTTTCAATTAATTTTTTAGCAGTCTCAATTGTGTCAGGGCATTTTTGCGGATCACCGGGACCACTACTTAGTACCACCCCTTTAGGATTGTAAGACATAATTTTCTCATAGGGAGTATTCCATGGAACTAATATTGCCTTGTAGCCAATTTCACGAATGTTTCTTAAAATTGCATTTTTTGCACCTGTGTCAATTACTACAACGGATTTGTCACCTTGACCAAAGACCTGTTCATGTTTTGTGGATACAACATTCATGAATTGTTCTGAATCATAATGAGTGGCAGATGTAAGCTGTGTTTTGATTTTATCAACATCTATTTCAGAGTCTGAAACAACAAGTGCAGCCATCATCACACCACTTGTTCGAAGTTTCTTTGTTATCTCACGAGTGTCAATTCCAGAGATTCCAGGTACTTTTTCGTTGTAAAGCCACTCATCAAGAGTCATCGAAAGATTCCAATGACTTGCAGTTAATGACAATTCATGAACTACTAATCCACGAATTTGTATTTTATCAGATTCAAAGAATTTTGGAATTCCATCATCATCCTTAATCGACGGATCAGGAACACCATAATTTCCAACCAGAGGATAAGTCAATGTAAGAATTTGGCCATTATAAGACGGATCAGTAAGGGCTTCAGCATAGCCAACCATACCAGTATTGAAGACAATTTCTCCAAAAACAGTAGTAGAATAACCAAAACCTTCACCATTAAGAACAGAGCCATCATCAAAAATCAGCTTTCCAAACTTTTTTGCGTGACTTGATTTCTTTGTAGTAATTGTGACCCTCGTAAAGTCCAAATTATTATGAATTTAAGTTTTGTGCGTATTATAAATTCAAGAAAACAGATCGCAGAAAAAAATCATCCAGTTAGAGGGCTTGGAATTCTTCACTCCACTTGTGATAAGCACGAATCATTTCAGTGGAAACACTTGGTTTTCTTCTTGCCATTATATCTTTGAAATCAGATGTTGTAAGTTCTCGGGGTTGTACTGGAACCTCACCTTCAACTGGCTCATGATAGTCAGGTGCATTGAAAATTTCATGAACTGTCTTAATTTGTGCAGCTTGACATACATCCTTGATGTCACTTGCACTGTAACCGTCAAATAATTTTGCTAGTTCAGTATTATTTACATTGAGGTTTTTACTTAAAGGAGCAGTGTATTGATCAAACAAGTTTTCTCTAGCTGCTTGTGTTGGTAGTGACACATAGATTCTCTTTTGAAATCTTCTAAGGAAAGGCCAATCAAGACTCCAAGGTTTGTTTGTTGCTCCAATCACATACAGCATCAATTGTTTTCCTTTACTGTTAACACCATCCATCTCAGTTAGAAATTGATTTTTAGTTCTAACTTCTCCACCCACTTCGCTGTTTCTAGAGCCCAATAAGGAATCAACCTCATCTACAAATAAAATAACTGGTTTACCTTCTTTCTCAGCATATTTCCTTGCCATTGCAAATAATTTTGAAACATTCTTTTCTGCCTCACCTAACCATTTACTCATCATAGATGATGCATCGACATTTATGAAATAACCATCCATCTCATTTGCAGTAGCTGCTGCAAGCATAGTTTTTCCTGTACCTGGTGGTCCGTATAGTAACATTCCTTTTGGCCATCCAAGAGGAAACAAGTCAGGTCTTTTAGTAGGATAAACAATTGATTCACGTAAAGCACTTTTAGCATCATCCAAACCAATTACTTGGTCCCAAGTAACATCAGGTTTCTCTTTCATCACTAATTCTTCAAAATCATTTTCATTTTCTTGTCTTTTCACAGATGCCTTTTGATCTGCTTCAGAAGCTTTAGGATCAACTGCAGGTTCTACACCATGAGCCTGTTGTAATGCACCGATTCTACTATGATATGAATTGCACCTATCTTTGTAAATTTGGTTTAGTTTACTATTCGGATATAACTGTAATAATTTTACAAGGGCATCAATTGCTTGTTGATAGTGAGTTATTGCCATTCCACGAGCACCTTGAGAATCAAATTTGATAGCTTCAGAAGCGTATTTGCTTGCTGTGTTTTCTAATTCTTGGGGGGCTAAACTCATCTTAATTACCTACGCAGTATCTCCTGGAGAATTTTGTTGGTATTCTACGGTGTTAATCTCTGTCGCAAAATTGGTTAAATTAATTGCACTTGTTTCTTGTTCATCAAAATCAGGTCCGTCACGGTATCTCTTTTTAAAATCAGATTTCTCAGAGATATTACTATGCATCTCTTTGACTTTATTTATAGAGTCTTCAGCAGAGATTATCAATAAAGATACTTCATCATCCAAATCTCCTAAAGAATTTGCAGTCTCAGAAATAATTGAAGTGAAATCCTGCAGTATTGAACGTATTTCTTTTTTATCAGCATATTTACACATCATAAAATCAGCAATTCCAACAATTTTATCTAAATCTTGTAGTTCCTCCAAAGTGAGTTTATCAATTTTAGAATCATCAGAAGGTTTAATCTCAGATAATTTTTTATCAATTTTTGAAGAGATTGCTCTAATACGACCCATATCTTTTAGAAAATCTCGTTTTTGATTTAACATTGCTAGGTATTGCATAATTTTAAAAAATCAAGATTAGGATACTGCTTACTTAATTTAGAGTCCACCATCAATTTTACTTCATCAAGTAAAGTTGATGATTCAGTATTGGATTGACTAAAATCAAATCTTGCAGTAGTAAGAACAGCAGAATCAAGTACGATACTTCCCAAATGGACAGATATTTCAGATAATTTTTGGCTACATTTTGGAAACACATCAAACAATTTAGCGCTAACAGTTCTAATCATAGGAATAGATGAAGGAAGAACTTCAGGTATGCTACCTATATTAGAAATTTGCATCATATTCTTTTTTACCTGTAAGAGAATTTCCAGAGAAAGTTTCACTAGATGTTCTAGTTTCATGGCACCCACATGAATTTTGTCAGATTCATCAAAATCAAGAATCAAATCTTTATTTGATTTTTTTAGTTCATTTTGTTTGCCATCAAGAATCTTAATGACATCATCTAATAGATTTACAGAGTATCCCAATCTTGGAACAATGGTCACTGAATGAGAAATGTTTTCAACTTCCAATGAATTAACACTGTAATTTACCAACATACCGATTGTTACTTTGAGATTTAGTATATCTGGACAGTGTAACAATGGATTTAGTAACCACAGTTACACTAAACTACAGATACAATTTTGATTTTTTTTGAGTATTTGTGTAAAGGAATTTAGCTCTCAATTTTACCTAATAACAAATCAAGAAAAAACATGGTAGATGAGCATGTTTTAACGGTCAGTTTAGAAGAATTTGGGTTAAGCAAGTATGAATCGCAGGCATATGTAGCTCTTATTGCAAGGGGAACAATTTCTGCAAGTGAATTAGCATATTACTCAGAAATTCCACGAACGAAAATTTATCCAACTTTACTAAAATTAGAGAATAAGAAATTAGTAATAATTTCAAAGAGCAAGCCAATAATGTGTACCGCCATTGCACCTGAAGATGCTTTTGATGGAATAATTCATGAGCAAATCAACAAAGTAAATGCAATGAATACATTAATTTCAAATTTAAAGAAGGCAAGCGAGGAATCTAGAAAGACACGAGGATCTGAGGAAAAAAGATATTTTCATTTGAGTGCTAATAACGTCTTATCTCAACTCCAAACAATGATCGAGGGTTCAAAATCATCAATAAAAATAATTACAGACCAATGGGGTTTTGGATTATTAGCAGAGTGCAAGGAGCAACTATTATCAGTATCACGTCGCAATTTGGATGTCAAAGTACTTGTCTCACCATCACAGATATGTTCTGAATCATACAGAGTAATTCCAGATGGAATTGAAATTAGAGCATCAGATATCACACAAAATTGTTTTATTTTTGATGAAACAGAATTACTAATAATAAATAATGATAATGGGAAAGGAGCAATTTTTTCATCAACTGATATTTTAGGAATCAATCAAGAAAAAATGTTTTCAAATATTTGGAGAAATGCTATAAAAACCAAAGCTCTTGCAGATATGACTAAAACAGAAGCACAGGAAATTTATAAAATTATTAAAATCGTGAATGAAACAGGTTTGACGTATCTTCTCAACTCTGCAATGATATCAAAAAAACCAGAGGCAGACATGTTGAAATTATTAGAAAAAAACGGAATATCTCTAAAATCAAAAACACTAGACGATATAATTGAGATAATAGATGCTATAATGCAAATTACATGTTCGGGTCATGTAAATTTTGAGGCAAACAACAAAAACATCACAGTTGAATCAAGACTAAACAGCGGACATTCACTTCCATGGGTATCTATTTTGGATGGATGTCTTCAAAAACAAGGATACAAAACAAAGACGGTGTATCAAAATAATTCTAACAAGGGCGAAAAAGTTCATATAAAAATAAGTAAAAACTAATGTCAGGCACAGAATAATCATTTTTAAGAATCAATAATTGATGTTTTCAAATTATTTTCTAATTCTTTCCAGTGGCATACTTAAGATAAAATTAAGATTCTTGGAAATAAAATTATCTGCAAGATTTTCTTCAATGAGATTGAAAATCTTTTTGCATATTATTTTTTGTTAAACAGTATCATATTCCAGTTTAATTAATTCAAGGGTTTTAGGATCTAACTTCTCAAAACATTTGTGAAGTTCTTCCACATCCATTTCCTCATCATGAAATAACATATACTAATTTAAAATTAGAATTTGCATATTCATTACATTTACAGATAACAAACATACACTAAACGCTCAATTTATTATAGTTTTAAAAAAATGAAAACAGGCAAAAATTACATTGTTGTGTAGAATCATCTGACAATTCTGAATACAATACATCACCAATAAATAATTCCAAATCAACAGAAAAAATATGCAAATGATTTCAATCAATTATATTTTAGAATGTATGCCCAAAGAAAAAAACTATTTTGACGATATGTGGAAAGTATGCCTAAATGAAAACAAAAAAAGATTCACAAGGACCAAATTAAAAGATATATTAAAAAAAATGGAGGTGTTCGGATACATCAAAAAATACGGTCACAGAAGTGACATATTTTATGAAAAAAATTATCATCATTCATTTGAAGAAAATATAGGATTTATCAATAATCTCATGTTTACTTATGAATCTAAAATAAACACAGCATTAAAAAACATAGAAAACAAGAAAATATTTCTAGACGTATCAAAAGATCTTAATTCATACAAATTTAGCAAACATACAAAAACAAATTATGAGTCACTACTAGATGGAATGTCAAGTATGTTTGAACTGGCATCTTCAATTCTATTAACTAAAGAAGAAAGTGAGGACAATGAATTAAAAAAAGAATTAAAGAAATGCTTTACTCAAATTAATAAGTTCATGGATGAGACAAACCAGAAATTGCTCAACGAAAGAAAAACAAGCGAGAGAATATTATTGCAAAAGGATTTCAGCAGTAGAATTCCCAAAGTTGGATACCTTAGAGCTTAGAAGAAAGATCAAGATTACCGCACCAACCATATCACTTCAATCAATTAGTAAAAATTAAAATCAGACAAAAATTTAGCATCATAGTCTTGATTGAGGAAAAACTTGAAACATTGGGAATTAAACTTCCAATTCCCCCTACCCCTGCTGGATCATATGTTCCTGCAGTAAAAACAGGAAATTTGTTGTTTATTTCAGGGCAAATACCAATGGAAAATGGCAAAGTTGTATTCACTGGAAAAGTTTCAAACGACAACTTGGAAATTGCTCAAAAATCAGCAAGAATGTGTGCAATTAACATTTTAGCTCAGATAAAAAGGGAATTGGGCAATTTGGATAAAGTTACCAGAATAGTAAGACTGTCAGGATTTGTAAACTCCATGCCAGAATTTTCACAGCACCCAAAAGTCATCAATCCAGCTTCGGATTTGTTTTTTGAGGTATTTGGTGAAAATGGAAAGCATGCCAGAATTGCACTTGGCGCATCTTGTTTGCCATTAGACTCGATGACTGAAATTGATGCAATAGTTGAATTTTCAGAATAATGAATTTGGAAATTTTCTTAAATAGATTTTTTTAGCAATCTCACATATGGCTCAAATCTGTCGCGGATTATGTGACCGTCTAAAACCAACGTCATCTACAAATAATTTACGCTATAAAGTTGGTCAAAAATGGTGTTCATTGTGTGCATTATTTTTCTTTACTGAAGAAAATTCATGTCCCTGCTGTAAAACTAGATTAAGAACAAGTCCAAGGAGTAAAAGGTATGACTTGCCAAGAATGTAATCATGAAAAAGGAAAATGTGAATGCCTTTGTTGCTGCTCAATTTCACAAATTGGGTGCGTCTATTGCATTCTACCAGTTTTAGGATATAGACAAATCAAGAAAATTTTAAGAAAAACCAAAAACAAAGGCAATAAAATTCAATGATTAGTAGATTACTATACACTTAGAGAAACAATTCATATACAGTTATGATTGAGTAAAAAAATGTTAAAGATTTCATTGCTTATGTTAATTGCAATATCAATGATTTCAACTTCAGCTTTTGCAGAACCCGCAATAGAATTGAAAGTATCGTCTGAAGAAATTAAAGCATTAGATTCAATATGGATTTCAGGAAAAATTACAGACGTATCACAGTTTAAGCCAATTAAACTAAGAGTAATTGGTCCTGATGGAGCACTGGTTTTTGCCCCTCAAGTGGAAATTGACGACAATGGCGAATTTAGAAAACTACTGAATGCGCCAATTCCAAGTTTTAGTGAAGGAGTACACTTGGTGACTGCAATTCATGAAGACATCAAAATAACGGCTAAGACTCAATTTACAGTTACAGCCCAAGAAATCCCTAGAAACCCAATGGCTCATATAATTCAAGAGAAAACAGATGAAGTAGGAGAAATTCAAAAACCAACAAATCAAAGCGGCATTACAATATCAGCTAACGCAATAAATGGCTCAGATTTAATCACAGTTACAGGTACTACCAGTTTCAAGGGTTCAGATATTACATTGATGGTAAAATCACCAACTGGAAATTTGGTTACAATTGCACAGGCGACACCAAATGTGTACGGCGATTTTGAAGTGGAAGTTAAGACAGGAGGTCAAATATGGAAAGAGGATGGAATGTATACAATTACTGTAAATCAGGGAACCTCATCAGAGCATAAAGAATCAATTCAAGTCGAAATCAAAGATGGAGTAGTAGTACCAGAATTTGGAGTCATAGCATCAATGGTATTAGCTGTATCAATTATTTCAATCATAATAGTTTCAGCAAAAACAAAGCTTGCCATATTGCCTAGATATTAATTCTAGAGTTAAAAAAGCATGACAATGTTTAATCTAGATAAAATAAAATCAGAAAAATACATCTCACTTGAGACATATAGAAGAAACAATCAGGCAGTAAAAACCCCAGTATGGTTTGTCATAAAAAATGATTCAATAATTATTGTTACAAGAGATCAAACAGGAAAAATAAAACGCCTTAGAAATAATCAAAAAGTAAAAATTGCAGCATGTTCGATTAAAGGAAAAATTTCAATGCCCTGGATTCCGGGCACTGCGCAAATTTTAACAGAGAAAGAAACCATAGAGGCTGTAAAGCTAAGAGACAAAAAATATGGATTTGTCTCAAAAATTTCCAAATTTCTAACTAGGAACAAAGGAAATCTCTTAGCAATATCAGTTAAAATAGATTAGTAGATTATTGTAATTGTTGTTCTCGGTTTAGTTTGTAAGCTGTCAGTCCTGCAAATCCAAAAACCATCCCCAACCCAACATATGCTAAAACCTGACTGTATTCTATCAATACTGCAGATACGCCAGTTCCAACAATTCCAGGAAGTAAAGATAAGGCATAGAGCCACCAACCACAACATCCAAGCGGAACTAAAGAGAAAAAGGAGAAAAAAGATGTTGCAGCAGTACTTCCAGTATTTGCCCCAAATGCTTTTTTCTTCACATCTAACTTACATCCCAACAATTTACTTTTCTCAGACAAGAAAATTTGCAAGCCAATTCCAACCCCCATCCCGATAATAACTATCGAATTTAGCTGAAATGCAGCACTAATTGCTGCAAGCGGTTCTATTGCAGGAGTAGTAACCACAACTACTGAGAGATAAATGACAACGGTCATGGTTCCAACCATAGCTGCTTTTTTAATTGGATTTGTGTTAGACCATTTTCTCATAATCCTACTATTGATCAATATGGATTTCATAGTTTGATTCAATCTTTCACATCTCCAAATAGTTCTGTGTTTGGATGAAACGCGACCCATTCAAACCAAAATCCAGGCTCAATTGACATTCGTTTTAATTGGTTTTCTTCATATTCACCAGAAATTGATAAACCATCATAGTTCCATTCAGAATTTGTTTGGGCATCAAAAATTTTACCATCGGCATATACAAAGTCTAAGATTTGATCATCCATTGTTCGCTCAAATGCACGAGAGTTTTCAGAAAATAGAGAGACAAGCATTACAGGAGTTTCACCGATGAAATCATTGATGATAATATTAGATTCAATGTCATTTTGTTTGTAAGCTTTGTAGATATCATCCTGACTAAATCCAATGATGATTTCTTTAGGGTGTAATCTATCATCACTGTGTTCTACTGGAAACATAATTCTAGGCTCTGAGTAATAACTTCCATAAGGATCAGTGGCATACGAACGAATATGTCCAGTGTCTGTTGTTAATACCAGAGTCTCTGGATGTAGTGATTTCCAATCACCCCAAGTTATTACATCAAACGGAATTAGATTTAGTTGGTACCCACTTAATTCTCCTTTAACCGCCATCCCAAGTGCTTGACTCCAATACGATTCAGTTAATCGGTCATACATCAACAGATTGCTATTATACAATTTTCCAGAGGTTCCAAACTCTACTTCGTGATTATTAATAATTCTCTCAAAGACTTGATTGGTATAACATAGTGGACAATAAGTTACCAGTACGGGAATTCCCCCCACATTGTCATTTACAATTTCATGCCAGACTAAAATAAAAATTGGATAAGCCTTTGATTCACCATTAATTTCTAGCCCAATTACAGTGTCCGAATCTGACATAAACTGTGAATCATTTACCTTGGAAAACTTTGGATTATCAATTGAAGGAATTCCATCTTTTGGAGGCCCTCCACTCTTTATTTTGTCAAGTGGAATTAGATGTTCAACACCATTAGTTTCCATCAGTACAAGTTCAGAAGAAACAGCATCATCGGATTTACCTGAATTTGCAAAAGTGGTTTGAGGAACAATTTCACCTTGGAGTGAGACAAATAATGCTGTAATTGCAATACCTATAACCACGATTGAGAAAATTATTTTTAGATTCAATATCAAACAATATTTGTTTGTAAAATATTAAAAAATTATTCCAACTTTTATTTTGATTTGGATAAATCCTTTTAATGAATTTCAAAAGTGTTCATCCATGAGTACGGAGGCAAGTCTAAAAGAGAATGTATTACACGATATAACTCACTGGGGAATTAGTGCATCGATTGGAGTTATATTCATAATTCACAGCTTGAAAAAATTTGATCCTAGTTGGCGAGAGTGGTTAATGAGTATTGGAATACCACCTGAAATGCAGTTACCAATTGCATTAGCTGAATTCATTGGAGGAATTTTGCTAATCATAGGTGTATTAACCAGAGTCACAGGTTCAGTATTTGCAGTAATATTACTGGGTGCCATATTTCACATCAGGTGGGAAAATGGATTTTTTGTTTCACAAGGAGGATGGGAATGGGATCTAGTGATGCTAGCAGCAGTTCTTGCAATAATTGTTGCAGGTCCAGGAAGAATATCAATCTCACACCTAGTAAAAAAAATACCTAGATTCTTACAATAATTATTTTATTTTTTTATTTAATTCTGTAATGAATTTTTTTATCTTTGGTTTTGGAATCACTGCACCACATGCTTTGTCATGACCACCACCAGAACCGCCAAGACTGGTTGCCAAAAGATTTACAATTTTGCCCAAGTGTACCTTGCAATTCTTAGATCCTCTAACGGAAACAGCATAAATTCCATGATCAATTCGTTCCTTGTAAGCAACACCAACATCTTTTCCAGACAACCCCATTACAAAATTAACTGCACCGCTTGCACCAGCATCCAAAATTTCCATATGACCAAGGTTAGTCATTGTTTTCATTCCTTTCTTTACTTTGGCAATCATTTGAGATAATTTTTCTACCTGAATTTGTGCAAACTCAAAAGTGTTTGGGATATCATGAGGGAATTTTGACTCTGCCAGCTCTTCAACCAAATATTGTAAATAATCAGGTTCTCTTTGATGTCCAACAATGTTGTAAGTCATCACTGTTGCACTAATCAAAGCAAATTGTCTGTCATAAATTTGGAGTAGTTTTGAACCAATAGGTCTATCTTCCATATAGTCAGTAATCGCAGCACATGTTGCAACAAATGAGGCATGATCATTAAGCTTAGATGCATATGCGGTGTAAACTTGAACAGTAGTACATTCATTGATGTCATGAATGACTTTAACTTTAATTTTTTTCAAAGATGTTACAACATTAGGATCAATATCATGGTGATCAATGTAAGTAACTGAAACTTTATTTTTTCTAAGCCGGGTCATAATATCTATAAATTCATCTTGAGTCTTTTTGCTCAGTCCCAAATCACAAATAAATAATGATTTTAGTTTTTCATCTAAGACAACTTGGTTTAATGCTTCCATTTGACCAGGATAATCTACAAGAATTGCATCACCGCCAAAGGCTTGTCGTATGAGTGCTGCAGAACTAATTCCGTCACAGTCTTCTTTATGAGAAATACAAATGACTTTTGTTCGTTGTTGTTTAGTTACTTTTTTAGCTGGTGTTTTTTTAGTTACTTTTTTAGCTGGTGTTTTTTTAGTTACTTTTTTAGCTGGTGTTTTTTTAGTTACTTTTTTAGCTGGTGTTTTTTTAGTTACTTTTTTAGCTG
>JAOUAE010000136.1 GCA_029861085.1 Candidatus Nitrosopumilus sp.
TTGTATGGGAATCACTTGTAACGGAATTTGTCATAGGTATAAAGCAAAAAAGCCTACAACTATGGGAAGATATGCTTCAGGGCAGAAGAGATGTAATTCATGTAATGTCTTTCTTCATTGGGATGGACTGTGGTGTCCTTGTTGCAATTACAAACTGAGATTGACTCCTCGTAGCTCAAAATACAAAGAAAAAGTACTAAAGATAAAATCTGAAAAAAAGGAGATTCTTGCCAATGGCATGTAAAGGAGTTTGTCATAAATACAGGGCAAAATGTGAACTACGTAAGTACAGGTACGCAAGTGGCCAAAAAAGATGCAATGTATGTGAAATTTTTGTACAATGGGATGGTCATTCATGTCCTTGTTGTGGAATGTTATTAAGAACTAGACCTAAATCAGTTAAAGCAAAAATTTATGCAAAAAATAGGAGATGAATCATGGAGCCCCAAACTAATTCTACAAATCGCCCTACCAATGCCTTGATTTGAGACTAAAACTGTAAGGGCCCTGAACTAATTTGACTAGTCATCTCAAGGTCCTTTGGAAATTAGTTTAGTTCTCTTAAACTCCATTGCGGTGTTGAACTAAAAGTTTGATACTCTTTCACCTAAAATTCTCTAGAGGAGTATCATAGGTTTAGTTCAATGTCCTAACAGATCCAAAATATTTAGAGGAATAAGATCAATTATTCGTCAGTATTTTTTAGATTCTTCAAGTTTAGCGCCTTAGAAACTTGGGACTTTCTTGCGGGATAGCATGAATAGTTGTAATCCACCTATCCAGATATGATTGAATTATTTGAGTTTTTTGTGATTATCTTTAACTTCATCATGCAAGTCTTTAACCATAGATATCAGTAGTTCAACTTCGTGTTTTTCTAAATTTTCAATCTCGTTTATTTTTTTAATGATTAGGGACTTTGTAGAATATTCTAGCGTTTCTTGTTTTTTTAATCTAGAACCAACAAGTCGAGCTCCTAATACGGAGATAAAAGTACCAATTATTGAAATACCTACAAACATCAGTACAATTCCCATCAATCTTCCAGCTTCGGTGACTGGAACAACATCTCCATAACCTACAGTTGTTACCGTAGCAGACACCCACCAAAATGCATCTATCAGATTCGTAATCTGAGCCTCTTCGTGAGTAGATTCAATCAAATAAATCCCGATACCACTACTGCCGATTACCAATATTGAAATTATTAACAAATAGATAAGAAGTTTCAACAGAAATAATTGAAAGACAAGATACTAAAAACCAAATTAAGATTTTCAAGTTAGATAATATACTAATATTTTTTAATGAATACTCATTCAAACTAGACCAGACTAAATAGTCCGAGGATATCTAAAATCACAATTACTTTATTTCCTTCCAATGAGATACATGTGAAAACTCCAAACTCTTTTGATATGCATTAATCAAATCAACTGCAGTAATGATTCCAATCAGATCTTTATCATATGTGATTCCAAGTCTTTTGATGTCGTTTGCTGCCATGATGCGTGCAATACCTTTTGCATTCACACTGTATTCTGATTTTATCAGTGGCCAAGAAGAATACATGCCAATTTTTTCATTTAAGGAAACATTTTCTTTTAGACAATACAGAACGTCTCTTTCAGTAAATATTCCATAATATACAAAATCACTAACAATTACGCTTCCTACGCCCTTATCAAGCATAATTTTTGCTGCTTCTTTGATTGATACTTTTGAGTTGCATATTGCCAAATTTTTACTTATGAATGACCTTATTGGAGGATCATCATCAGTTTTTTGAAAAGCCCGTAGCATATCAGTAGCAGTAATTATTCCCACTAACTTTTTAGATTCAGCAAAAATCAAAAGCCGTGAATTTTTTGCAGTCATAATTTTTGAAGCATCAAAAACAGAAATTCCAGGATCAACTTCTTCATAGGGTTGCTTTCCGATCTCTCTGATTGGTGTTTTTGGATCTGCATCTTTTGATACTATGTGTTTTAAAATTTCTCTTTCAGTAAAAATCCCGATTGTTTTTTCTTTTTCTGTAATTATGACATTTGCAAATCCTCTTTCTGCCATAAAATCTACTATAGTTTTGAAAGATATGTTGGATTCTACTGAAATCGGATATGCAGTCATAAACTGAGAAACTGGGAGATCCTTTATTTTTAAAAACATAGGTTAACCATCAATACCACTTATTTCACTCAAGTATTCAAGAATCAATTCTGAGAATCAGTTTAGAGAATTTCACTGGTTGTAATATAGAAGAAATAAGAAAAGATCATGAAAATGCATTGGTAGTAAAGTCATTTAAGTTTCACACTCCTCAAATCACATATCTAATTAGGAAAAAATTATGGGCACAAGTTCTCTTTGCATTGTTTTTAGGATTGGTCTTTGGGGTGTTTTTAGGTCCAGAGGTAGAAATTGTTGAAAAAGAAACTGCAGAAATTATCACTGATTGGTTATCAATTCCCGCCAACCTGTTTCTAAAGATTATTCAAATGATCATCATACCATTAATTTTTGCATCAATAATCAGAGGAATCACATCATCAGGTAGTTTAGAACAACTTCAAAAACTGGGTTTGGGTGCGGCCATGTACTTTGTTGTAACAACCATAATTGCATTAACTATTGGAATCCTTCTTGTTTCAGTCATTGCACCTGGAAATTTTATTGATAGTTCTTTGATTAGAGAAAGTTTTGGAATTGAAGATGCCGAACCTGTTGAAAGTGCAGAATTTAGCATTCAGGATATTCCACAGAGCATAGTAGGTGTGATACCAAGTAATCCATTGGCGTCATTCATGGCTGGAGAGATGTTAAGCATAATCGTTTTTGCGTTAATTGTAGGAGTTTCCATGATTTCATTACCAAAACAAAGCTCTCAACCAATTCTTGATTTGCTAGAATCTATACAAAAAATCACTCTGAAGGTGGTGTCATGGGCAATGCGTTTGGCACCATTCGCAGCCTTTGGTCTAATAGCAGGAATAACATCCAAGATTGGTCTTTCTGCAATGACAGTACTTGGAGCATACATGTTGACTGTAGTGATTGGTCTTTTTGCAATGATATTAGTATATGTCATGATTATCAAATTTTTTACAAAGAGACCACTATTGTCCACATTTACAATGATGAAAGATGCACAACTCCTTGCATTCTCAACTTCAAGTTCTGCTGCTGTAATGCCACTATCTGTCAAAACTGCAGAGGAGAAGATGAATGTGAAACCCAAGGTATCTCAATTCATCATTCCTTTGGGAGCAACAATCAACATGGATGGAACTGCCCTATACCAGATAATAGCTGTATTTTTTCTTGCCCAACTTTTCAGTATTGATTTAGGATTTACTACAATACTGCTAATCACATTAACTGCGCTTGCTGCATCCATTGGAGCTCCTTCAGCACCAGGAACAGGAATTATAATACTTTCAACAATTCTCATTGCAGCAGGCATTCCTCCTGTTGCAGTTGTACTTTTGCTTGGTGTAGATAGAATCCTAGACATGACTAGAACAATGGTCAATGTTACAGGTGATCTTACTGCTTGTCTATTCTTTGATAAACGAATAAAAGTAGATGATTCTCCTGGAGAGAAATTATGAGTATGAATCTAAAAGTCATGTTTTAGAGATAGATTTTGTAGTCTTTCAAATGGTTTCAGTATTTTGCTGAATACACAATACAGTAATAATCTAATTTGATTTTACAACAATATTGGGAACAAGAGTAGTTTTCCACATAGATTTCGATTATTTTTATGCTCAATGTGAAGAGACAAGATCACCAGAACTAAAAACAAAACCTGTGTGTGTATGTGTTTTCTCAGATAGAGGCGGAGATAGTGGTGCCGTTGCAACCGCAAACTATACTGCTAGAAAATATGGAGTGAAATCAGGAATTCCGATTACATTTGCAAAAAAAAGACTTGAGGAAAGAAAAGATGCAGTTTTCTTGCCAGTGGATTTTGATTTCTATTCTGAAATAT
>JAOUAE010000137.1 GCA_029861085.1 Candidatus Nitrosopumilus sp.
ATAGAAAAAATCCTTCTCAAGAAGTAACTGGAATTATTCATGATAAATTAGCAGGATATGGTATTCATGATATTGATTTTGTTTGTGGATTTGATGTCGGCGAAAATAAAGTTGGCAAACTTTTGCACGAAGCAATTTACGAATATCCCAACATGGTTGATTGGATTGCCAAAAATGATTTGCCAGAAAATGATGCCAAAGTCTATGAAAGTCCATTGTTGGATGGAGTAGGAGTGTGGGTGGAAAATAGAATTAAACCCATTACCAGCACAAAAACTACTGAACAAATTGCTGAAGAAGTGAAACAAGTCATCAAAGAGAAAGGTGTCGAAATTATTGTATCTTATTTGCCTGTGGGCTCTGACAAGGTAACTGCATTTTGGGCTCAAATTTGCCTTGATACAAATACTGCATTTGTAAATTGTATTCCTTCATTTATCGCATCTGATGAAACATGGGCTAAAAAATTCCAAGACAAAAATATTCCTTGTATAGGTGATGACATTAAAGGCCAAGTTGGTGCTACCATTGTTCACAGAACTTTGGCCAAACTGTGTAGTGATAGAGGAACTAAAATTGAAAAAACATACCAAATCAACGTTGGGGGAAATACTGATTTTCTAAACATGAAAGAGCAAGATAGACTTATCTCAAAGAAAATATCTAAAACTGAAAGTGTTCAAAGTCAACTTAAAGAAAGATTGGATGATGATCAAATCTATGTTGGTCCTTCAGATTTTATTCCGTTCTTAGGAAATACTAAACTAATGTTTATGAGAATTGAGGGTCGTCAATGGGCGAACATTCCTTACAATATGGAAGTACGTTTAGAAGTTGATGACAAAGCAAATTCTGCAGGTATTGTGATTGATGCAATCAGGTTGGCAAGAATTGCACTTGATCGAGGTATTGGTGGGCCAATAAAACCTGCTAGTGCCTATTTGATGAAGCATCCAATTGAACAAACATCTGATGTTCTAGCAAAAACTGCATGTGAAAAGTTTGTTGCCGGTGACTAATCACTGAAATTTATTTGAATCTGCAAATCTCACTTTTCTATTCTTCTCATATTTGCCCAAATCAAATTCTTTACTTGTTCCACATTCACCATTTAGTTTCATAACCTTAGTTGTGACTACTTTGTTGTTTTCAGTCAAATCTATGATGAGACTATTGCCTCCAAATCTACGATTCTCAACATTTGCTGCCAAGATCGGTATTCTATTTTCTAGCGCTCTTACTTGAACATACATCTGCCAAGGCTCAATTCCTCTCCTTACTATTCTACTTGGTGAAAATAGAACTTGAGCTCCTTTCTTCACCAATGTGTTGGCAACTTTAGGAAATACCATGTCATAACAAATAACTACTCCGAATTTACAGGCAGTATTGAAAATTTTAGCCTCATTTCCTGGCCTTACATTGTTTTTTTCATAGTCAAACGGATGTATTTTCTCTTGTCTGCCTATGAATTCTCCTTTTGGGCCAATTATTGGAGCAATTATTGATGTGTGTTTCTTTGTGATTTCATAGAATGCCCCTGGTATTATTGTCATGGAGAACTCTTTTGCAATTTTTTTAAAGTCTGAAAACTCCAAATCAAAATCTTTGATCTCATTATTCTTGAGCCATTGTTCTGGCAGGCACACTATTTCTGTGTCTTTTTTTCCTAATTTTTTTAAAATTTTTGATACGCTGAAAATTCTTTTTTGATTTGTACTTTGTAGTGTAGTTTGAATTAATCCTAGCTTGACCATGCACTAGGAATATTGACTTAGTAATTATAGATAGGCACAGTTTAACGATCATTTCTTTAAAAATTATCGTACTATTACAACCACTACGAAAAATATGATAACATAACAAGAAAAATTATGCAATTCTGTCAACTAAACTTGTTAACCATCGATTATCCCACGTGTTGAGAAATAATTATCATTGGTTCATGTTAAAAAAGTTGAGATCTTTGGTTTCAAATCATTTGGATTTAAGAATACTGCAGTTCAGTTTGAACCTGGCTTGGTGTCAATCTCTGGACCTAATGGATCTGGAAAAAGTAACATCTTGGATGCAATTATTTTTGCAATGGGTGAAAACAAACCAAAAGTAATGAGAGTCGATAAACTACGATCTTTGATTCATGATATTGAAGGAAGTCGACGTGGACCTAAAATGGCAAGATCTAGTGTACATTTTGACAATTCTGATAGAAAAATTCCTGTTGATACTGACATTGTTGAAATTACAAGAGAGCTTGATGCAAATGGTGAAAACACATACTATCTAAATAAAAAGAAAACAAACAGAAGTCATATTCTTGATTTGTTGGATATGGCAAATGCTGGTTTGGGACAACTTAATGCTGTACAGCAAGGAACTGTGACAAGAATTTCTGAATTCACATCAGAAGAAAAAAGAAAAACCATTGAGGATTTAATTGGCCTGTCTTATTTTGATGACAAAAAAGTAGAATCTGTAAAGCAACTAGATGAAGCTGATAGGAGGTTGGAGATTGCTCTGGCAAAAATGGGTGAAATTAAAAAAAGAATTGATGAGCTTGAAGAAGAAAGAAATCAAAAATTACGTCATGATCTATTAGAGCGTGAGTTAAATCGATACAAGGCTATAGCCGCAGCTAACAAGATGAAGGTAATTTTAAGTCAAAAAGCCACAAAAGAATCTACTTTATCTGCACTTGTTTCTGAAATTACAACATTTGATGGCGAAAGAAGTGTTTTAAGGGCTGAAATTAGCTCTTTGGAAATTGAAAAAACACAGCTGATGACAAAAGCTGGTGATTACAGCCAAGCAAAAGCTTCCCTTGATATTGAAATAAGTTCTGCAATGGAACAATATGAAATTTACAATAGTGCAATCTCTGCATCCAAGAAACGATTGGAGCAAATCAATTCTAGAATTCCTGAAATCAAAACAGAGATTTCTGACATAGATAAATCTAGGGATGGCATCGATATACAAATTCTAAAAATAAAAGAATCTATTAACGAAACTAATCTAAAGAAAAATAAAATTAATCATGATTTGGAATTAATTGATTTTCAAAGAAACAAAATACTCACTGAACAATCTGAAGCTGCATCTAAGAAATCTGAAATTGACAATAAAATTCAATCTCTTACTGGTGAACTTAATGATGCCAAACTAAAACTTTCTAAAGTAGAACATGAGAAAGAAGAATCAAAAAATAAAATTTATGCCAACTCTACAAAATTTAATGAATTGGAAGAAAGCATCGTTAAACTCACTGGCTATAAATCACAGTTAGAGTCGATGGTGACCAATCATGATGCTTCTATCATCGAATTAAAATCTAGGATTGCAAAATTACATGCTAGAAAATCTAAGATACATAACGACATGGATGAATTGGGATTAATCTTGGAAAAATCCAGCAAGGCTGCAAATCAATATGAATCAAAAATCAAAACTGTGAAAGGATTCATGCATGAAGATTACACAGTTGCTAAATTAAAAGAAGATGCCGATAAACTTGGTATAGAGGGATTGGTATACGAAATGATTTCATGGGACAAACAATACGAGCGTTCTGTTTTGGCAGTAAGTTCTGATTGGATCAAAGCAATCGTTGTAAAAGATTTTGCGACATTACTTGGGATTGCCGAAGTTGCTAGAAGTAAAAAACTTCCAAAACTAAAGATAATTCCGTTGGATGCTATTCCTAAATTCAAACTTTCTTTACCTGAGGCATCTGGAGTTATGGGCATTCTTGCTAATTATGTGACCTGTGATCCTGCCTACTCTGCACTCAAAACGTTCCTATTTGGAAATATTGTGCTCACTGAGAATAGGGAATCTGCTTACAATATTTCTCAATTAGGTTACAAATCTGTGACTCTTGATGGTGAATATTTTGAGGCCAAGGGTGGCACTGTTGTAATTGATATAAATTCAAAAATTTCAA
>JAOUAE010000138.1 GCA_029861085.1 Candidatus Nitrosopumilus sp.
TAAATGTACAGTTAGAACATCAAAAGAATTTAGCAAAAATGTTATTGAATCTTTCAAAACAGATTCTAGAGATTTTCACATAGTAACTGATCTAGGTAGTGGTTTTGCAAATGAGTTAGATAAAACATTAGACGATAACTGGATTATTTTAGATCATCATCAAATCCCAGATGAAGAATTAGACAATGAAAATGTAATAAATTCATGGAAATATGGAATTGATGGCGGGGTTGAGATTTGTGCGGGTGGAATGGCATTTCTTGCATCCATGGCACTGGATGAAAAAAATTCAGATTTATCTGCTATTGCAGTTGTTTCAGCATTAGGAGATAGGCAAGATCAAGGGGAAAGAAAATCATTTACAGGTAAAAATTTTGAAATTGCCAATACTGCC
Organism: Candidatus Nitrosopumilus sp.; assembly: GCA_029861085.1. The sequence continues at coordinate 395 of JAOUAE010000138.1, forward strand.
AAAGATACAGGTTTGATGAGTATGGATTTAGATTTATTGTTAGTAGGAAGAGAAACAAGGCCACTTCCTGAGGCCTTAGCATTTACTTCACAACCATTTATTGAAGGTTTAACCTGGAATAGAGAGGCATGTCTTTCACTCCTAAATTCATCAGGGATTAATTTGAAAGAAGGGGGCAGATGGAGAGTTCCAGCAGAACTAAACGAAGAAGAAAAAAGACAAGTAATTGAATCAATTACAGAATTTGCTTCTGGAAAAAATGCCACTGAAGTAATGTCAGAATTAATTGGATATACGTATACATTTCCAAGAGAAGACAGTAGGGGGTTTTTACGAGATGGAAGAGAATTTTCAACCATGTTAAACTCATGTGGAAGAATTAATCGTTCAGGTGTTGGAATGGCAGTATGTATGGGAGATAGAAATAAAATTCTAAGAGAGGCTGAAACCATTCTAACGGAATATAGAAGGATGATTAGAGAATACATGAATATTTTATCAAATGAAAGATGGAGGATTTCTGAAAATGAGACTTGCATATTGGTAAATGGTGAAGGTATAGTGCCAGAAACAATGACTGGTACTATTTCATCATTAATAGCAGGATCACCAAAAAATTCAGGAAAAATTGTAATTTTAAGAACAAATGGAGAAGAAAATACAATCAAGTTTTCCTCAAGGAAAGCATTCAGATGCAAATCAAACATCAATCTTAATGAATTAATGAGAACTGGTGCTGAGAAATGTGACGGCATAGGCGGGGGTCATAATGCAGCAGCAGGAGCAAAAATAACTAAAGACAAATTGGATGAATTTCTTAACTATTTAGAAGCAAATGTCGTTAACATGTCAAGTACAACTAGTTCTCAATAACATATCAAAAGAAAAGGCAAAAACTGTCAAAAAAGCTCTAGAGCCAGATAATGTAGATTTTCCAGAAGGATTGAGCCTCTATGTTGAAAATATTGATAACAAACTAGTTTTTAATTTTGAAAGTAAGAAAAACATGAAACATCTAATTGGAACAGTTGACGAAATAATGGAACACATCCAAGTAGTGTTAAAGGTGATTGAATGATGTTAGATCCAAAATTAATCAAAGAAAAGCCACAGATTATTCGAGATATGCTAAAAGCAAGAAATGTAAATTTTGATTTGGATACACTAATTGAATATGATCAAAAAAGACGTGAATTTATAATTAATACAGATGAATTACGAAAAAAGAAAAATCAACTTGCCTTAGAAATTTCACAAAAAAAGAAACATGGAGAAGACATATCATCAATTTTATCAAAAATGAAAAATATATCAGCTGAACTTGCAAAATTAGAAGCAGGACAGGAAGATATCGAAAACACATATTCTAAATTAGCATTAACAATTCCAAATCTAATTCATGAATCAGTTCCTATTGGAGCAGACGAGGGCGCTAACAAAGAAATAAAAAAATGGGGAAACATCCCAGTATTTGATTTTAAAATAAACGATCATATTGATATTTCAGAAAACTTAGATTTAGTAGACCTGGAAAGAGCTGCAAAGGTAGCAGGTGCGAGATTCTATTATCTAAAAAATGATCTCGTACGATTAAATCAATCATTAATTTCCTATGGATTGGATTTTCTTTCAAAAAAAGAATATTCTCTTGTTCAACCACCTTATATGATTAATCGAGAATCAATGGAGGGTGCAGTAATTGCAGATGATTTTGAAGAAGTAATTTACAAAATTGAAGGTGAAGATCTATACATGATTGGAACATCTGAACACGCTATGGCAGCAATGAGAGCAAAAGAAATCATTGAAGGAAAAGATCTGCCCTTAAGATATGCAGGTGTTAGTCCATGTTTTAGAAAAGAGGCGGGTGCACATGGAAGAGATCAAAAAGGAATTTTCAGAGTTCATCAATTTGATAAAATTGAACAATTTGTATTTTCTAGACCTGAAGATTCTTGGAAAGAACATGAAAAAATGCTAGCAATTACTGAAGAATTTTATCAAAGCTTGGAAATTCCCTACAGAGTTATGTTATTGTCAACTGGAGACATGGGAAAAGTTTCAGCAAAGACATATGATATTGAAGCATGGATGGCAGGACAAAGTGCATATAGAGAAATTGTTTCATGTTCAAATTGTTTAGACTATCAGGCAAGAAGATTGAAGATCAGATTCAGAGATAAAACAAATGAAGATACACGATATTTACACACACTAAATAGCACTCTAATAGCCACAACTAGAATTTTGGTATCAATTATGGAGAATTTCCAAACTAAAGATGGTCATATTAGAATTCCCAGTGTTTTACAAAACTACATGGGAAATCAGAAAGAGATTTAGTGACATACCCTTATATTTTGGATTTAAAGGTCGTTAATAATTGGCACGTAGAAAAGGCAGGATAAAAGACAAATGGAGAGATAAACGCTGGGTTACAGCACATGCACCAAATTCATTTAACAATGTCCCAATTGCATATGTTCCAATCACAGATGATGAAAGCGCAGTGGGCAGAGTTTTAGAAGTTACACTTTATGACATTCTAAAAGGAGATCCATCACAGCATCAATACAAAATCTATTTCCAAATTAACAAAGTTGATGGGGATAAAGCATCAACAATTTTCAAGAGATATGAATATTCAAAAGAATTCTTACGTAGTCTAGTTAGACGCGGTTCATCAAAAATTAATTTTATCATCGATATCAAAACAAAAGATGGATACATCTTTAGAATCAAGTTACTTGCTTTAACTCATAGACAATTGAATACATCTAGACAACACGCTCTTCGATTAATTGCAAGAGATGTAATTAACAAAACAATTCCAGAAATGACAATTGATCAATTTGTTCAAGCAACCTGCTATAGTAAAATTAATTCAGACATTATGGCGGCATTCAAGAAAGTGATTAGAGTAAGACATGTAGGTCTTGAGAAAGTGAAACTCATTAGAACTGCAGACAAAGAAACAAAATTACTGGAAGCCTAAATAACCAAAATTATTCTTTGCAATCATGGTGGATAAGATTGAAATTACAATTGATGTAATCGTTCATGCAACTGAGGATATTTCAAAAATTTTTCAATCTTTTGAGGAGATTTTGGATGTCAAAGAAGAGGATTTTACGATTGAAGAAACAATGGGCCACTATGAAAATCCAATAATAGTATTAAATACAAAAATTGTAAAAAAACAGGCTCAAAATTTTATGAATAAACTCCTTGAACTGTTATCTGCTGAACAAGTTAATGATTTGATTGAAGAAATTGATGAAAGAACAGTGGATTCTAAATTTCACATGAGATTTGATAAGCAAGAACTAATCAGAGGAAATCTAGTAATAAAAGAAAAAGACACTGTAAAATTAAAAATTCATACTCCAATTTATAACAAAAAAAATACGGTCAAAATATTTACAGAGATTTTTCAAATTGTCAACTAGATTAAATAGTAATAATAGAACTATACAATTTGGGAATGAGGAAATATTAGCCGCTCCAGTCTGAGCGAAAGCTATGAAGA